>NZ_RWIL01000013.1:0-63190 GCF_009764635.1 Pseudomonas sp. PB103
GATCTTTTGATCTTGTTTTTATAATCAAGATCAAAAGATCGCAGCCTTCGGCAGCTCCTACATGGGGAATCGCAGGCGAAAAAAAACCGGCCAATCACTTGGCCGGTTTTTCATGCTGCGGATTTACCGTCGCAATTAAGCGCCGTACACCGGCAGTTTCTTGCAGATGGCTTTGACTTTCTCACGAACGGCGTCGATCACCGCTTCGTTGTTCAGGTCAGCCAGGATGTCGCAGATCCAGCCGGCCAGCTCTTTGCACTCGGCTTGCTTGAAGCCGCGAGTGGTCACAGCCGGGGTACCGAAGCGCAGGCCGGAAGTGACGAACGGCGAGCGTGGATCGTTTGGCACGGAGTTCTTGTTCACGGTGATGAACGCTTTGCCCAGAGCGGCGTCGGCGTCTTTACCGGAGATGTCCTGCTTGATCAGCGACAGCAGGAACAGGTGGTTCTTGGTACCGCCCGAAACTACGTCGAAACCGCGCTCGATGAACACTTCGGCCATGGCTTGGGCGTTCAACACCACTTGTTCCTGGTAAGCCTTGAACTCAGGCTGCAGCGCTTCCTTGAAGCAAATCGCTTTAGCCGCGATCACGTGCTCCAGCGGGCCACCCTGGGCGCCCGGGAATACCGCCGAGTTCAGCTTCTTCTCGATGTCGGCGTTGGCGCGCGCCAGGATCAGGCCGCCACGTGGACCGCGCAGGGTCTTGTGCGTGGTGGTGGTCACGACGTCAGCGAAAGGCACCGGGTTCGGGTAGACGCCAGCGGCGACCAGACCGGCTACGTGAGCCATGTCGACGAACAGGTAAGCGCCGACTTTGTCAGCAATTTCGCGGAAACGCGGGAAATCGAGGATCTGCGAGTAGGCAGAGAAACCGGCCACGATCATTTTCGGCTTGTGCTCAACCGCCAGACGCTCGACTTCGTCGTAGTCGATCAGGCCGTTGGCGTCGATGCCGTACTGCACAGCGTTGTACAGTTTGCCCGAGGAGGAAACGCTGGCGCCGTGGGTCAGGTGACCGCCGTGGGCCAGGCTCATGCCCAGAATGGTGTCGCCACCTTGCAGCAGAGCCAGGTAAACAGCGGCGTTGGCTTGCGAACCGGCGTGCGGTTGAACGTTGGCGTAATCGGCGCCGAACAGCTCTTTGGCGCGGTCGATGGCCAGTTGTTCAACGATGTCGACGTACTCGCAACCACCGTAGTAACGCTTGCCTGGGTAGCCTTCAGCGTACTTGTTGGTCAGGACCGAGCCTTGAGCTTCCATCACCGCTGGGCTGGTGTAGTTTTCCGAAGCGATCAGCTCAATGTGTTCTTCCTGGCGCTGAGCTTCTTGCTCCATGGCGGCAAAAAGGTCGGCGTCGTACTTGGCAATAGTCAAATCACGGCTGAACATGGCGGTCCTCAAGGATCGGGGGCAGAAAAGGGGGGCATTCTAACCCAATGGGTTTTGGATGGCATATGAAACGACATCATGTCGCAGACAAGTGGCGTTCATGACAGATGTGCGGTGCTTTTGCTGGCCCCATCGCTGGCAAGCCAGCTCCCACAATGTCTGGGTTTCAGCCCGAGAATATTGATCCACAGCAAGTCCCTGTGGGAGCTGGCTTGCCAGCGATGGCGGCGCCGCCGATGTTCAGTCGAACATGAACAGCGCATCATTACTGAACTGCGCTTCAAAGCGGCTCGCCGGCATCGGTCGCCCGAACAGATACCCCTGAACCTCATCGCAACCATGCTCACGCAGGAAGTCCAGTTGCTCATGGGTCTCCACACCCTCGGCGATTACCGCCAGATTCAGGCTGTGTGCCATCGCGATGATCGCCCGGGCGATCTGCGCGTCCTGCTCACCCGACGGCAAGCCATCGACAAACGTGCGGTCGATTTTCAACACGTCGATCGGGAACTGCTTGAGATAGTTCAGCGATGAGTAACCGGTGCCGAAGTCATCGACCGCAATGCTCAGGCCAAGGTTTTTCAGCCCGGCGAGAATCTGCATCGCCTCGCTGACTTCGCGCATCAGGATACTTTCGGTCAGCTCCAGCTCCAGGCACGCCGGCGGCAGGCCGGTTTCGCGCAGGATCGTGGCGATCCGCGTGCCAAGTTGGCCATCGGAGAACTGTCGCGCCGAAATGTTTACCGAGACCTTCGGCACGCGCACACGGTTCTGGTGCCAGGTCTTCAGTTGACGGCAGGCCTCGCTGATTACCCAATCGCCAACGTCCACCACCAGCCCGAGTTCTTCGAGCACCGGAATGAAATCCCCCGGCGGCACCAAGCCACGACGCGGGTGACGCCAGCGCAGCAGCGCTTCGGCACCGGTCAGGCGTTTGCCGTCGCCGCTGAATTGCGGCTGGTAATACAGGACAAATTCGTCTTGTTCCAAGGCGTGGCGCAAATCGCTTTCCAGCTCCAGACGCTCCAGCGCACTGGCGTTCATGTCGGCCTGATAGAACTGGAAGTTGTTCTTGCCGCGTTCCTTGGCGTGGTACATCGCGGTGTCGGCGTTCTTCATCAACTGACTGAGTTCGTTGCCATCCTGCGGACTCAGGGCAATGCCGATACTCGCTGTGACAAAGAACTCGCGACCTTCGAGCACGAACGGCCGCACCAGGCTGGCAAGAATCTGTTCGGCGACATGGATCGCCCGGTTCAGCGCCATCTCGCGGCTGGAACGATGTTGCAGCAGCAAGGTGAATTCGTCACCGCCCATGCGCGCCACGGTGTCGTCATCGTCGACGCAAGCGAGCAGGCGCGTGGCCATGTCTTTCAACATGCGGTCGCCGGCGGCGTGACCGAGGGAGTCGTTGATCGGTTTGAAACGGTCGAGGTCGAGGAACATCAGCACCACCCACGACTTCTGACGTTCCGCCGATTGCAGCGCGGTGTGCAGACGATCCTGGAACAGCGTGCGGTTCGGCAAATGGGTCAGGGCGTCGTAATAGGCGAGGCGGTGAATGCGCTGTTCGCTGGCCTTGCGCTCGCTGATGTCGCTGAAGAAACACACGTAACTGGCCAGATCGCCTTCGTCGTCGAGCACCGCGGTGATGCCGACCCACGCCGGGTAATGCTCGCCGTTACGACGCTTGAGCCAGACTTCGCCTTCCCACGTGCTGTGCTGGTGCAATTGCTTGAGCACGTAGCGCAGGTGCGCGTCCTGTTGCTCGTCGACGGTGAGCATGTTCGGTAACTGGTCGAGCACTTCGCTCACCGCGTAACCGCTGACGCGACTGAACGCTTCGTTGGCCTGAACGATGTAACCGGCCGGGTCGGTGATCAGAATCGCCGAGGTCGAGTGCTCGAAAACGGTCGCCGCCATGCGCAAGTCTTTCTCGGCGCGACGTTGCTGGCTGATGTCGCGACCGACACCGAGTACGCCTTCGAATGCACCATGCTCGTCCCACACCAGTACCAGACGCAGCTCGATCGGGATCTTGCGGCCATCGGCGCGCAGGCAGTCGAAGAGGAACAATTGCGTCTGCACCTGACTGCGTAACAGCGCCAGTTGCTCGGGCTTGTCGAGCGCCTTGCTGGCGCGATCCATCAGCGTGTAGATGCCGCTCAGTTGTTGCGGGTTGGCGATGGTCGATTGCCAGCCGTTCTGGAAAATCCACTCGGCGTCGTAGCCCAGCACGGCTTGCACCGACGGGCTGACGTAGTTCAGCGAGAGCTTGCTGTCGGTGGAGAAGATCACGTCGCTGATGCTTTCGGCGAGCATGCGATAACGCTGCTCACTGTCGCGCAGGGACTCGCTGGCCTCGATCTGTTCGGTGATGTCCTTGGCCACACCGATGATCCGTGTGACTTGATCATGCTTGTCGCGGGCCAGTGCCTGTTCGCGAATGTCGAAGCGCCGCCATTTGCCGTCGCGATGGCGGAAGCGCAGCTGACATTGCAGCAGTTCGCTGTAACCGGCGTGACGCTGAAACTGGCGGGAGCGGTGGTAGTAATCGGCGTCTTCGGGGTGCAGGAGGATTTCCCAGAAGTACTCGCCCATCTGGTGCAGTTCGGTGCGGTTGTAACCGAGCGTCTGGCCGAGGTGGTGGTTGCTGAAAATCATCCGCTGGCTGATCACGTCCTGCACGTACAGATGATCCGGCACGGTGCGCACCACATCCGACCAGAAGCCTTCGCGCTCCAGCAGCGACAGCTCGATGAGCTTGCGACTGGTGATGTCGTTGATGCTGAGGATCACCGCTTTATAGTCGTGTTGCTCGTGTGGCAGGCGTAACACCATCCACAGATGCTGGTCGCGGCCATTGATGTCCGGCAGTTTGATTTCCAGTTCCAGCTGTTTCTGCTGCTGCAACACCGCGTCGAGCACCTGGTTGCCGATCGCGCACTGGCGATGCGGATGGCCATCGATCAACAGTTGCCAGGCGTGCTCGCAGGAATTGACGTTGAGCAGTTGCAAGGCCACCTGATTGACCTCGGTGACGCGCAGTTCCTGGAGCAATTGTTGGCGTTGCGCCGGTTGGTCGAGCCAGGCTTTGAGCTGATCGCTGGTCTGGATCTGGGCTTTTTCAAACACCTGCTTGAGCCCGGACAGATCAAGCACGCACAAGGCGACGCCGGTGCCTTCGAAAATGTCCTGATAACGCCGGCGCCCTTCATGCAACTGGCGCTGGCGGCGGCGCATGTTCAACAGCGCGATCACTGGCAGCAGCGAGAAGGCCAGGCCCAACAGGCATTTGCCGATGAACGCCGGCAGCAATTCTTCCAGCACGCGCTGGCGGTCGAACAGGCCGCGCAATTGCCAGTCGCTGCTGCTCAGCGGCACGGTCAGCACGGTGTTGGCCAGATCGTCCGGGGTCAGTACGCCAGGCTTTGCCGACGGCAGCGCTTCGTCGCGGCTGATGATCTGATGATTGATGCGGTTTTCCACCAGCCACAGCGGGCGCAGGCCGGTTTCACCCTGTTTGGTCAGCGAATCGAAGAAGGTCGGGGTCAGGCGCAACGCCCAATAGCCACGCGTGCTGCCGCTGGCCTGATGCAACAACAGGTGCACCACCGCGCCGTCGTCGGCGTTGCTGAAATAATGCGCCTGCGCGCGGCTGCGGCGGACCAGTTCGGTGAGGTAGTCGGCGTCGTGGCTGTCGGCGGCGCTGTCGCTGAGGATGCGCCCGGACGGGCTGAGCAATGCCATGCTGCGCAGATCTGGCAGCGACTGCTGAAGTTTGCGCAGCAGCGCCTGCTGTTCGTCGGCAGTTTGCGGTTGCTCGACGATCGGTAGCAGGTTGAGGGCGATTTGCGCGTTCAGCGCCATGTTCAGGCTGACCTGCGAGGCGAGGTCGGCGGTGTAGTCGATGGTGTACTGACGCTGGTTTTTCTGGGTTTCGCGCAATTGATCGAGCAGTTGCCAGAACAGCAACGCGAGCAACAAAAGCACGAGGGTTGCCAGCGCTCCCTTTAATGTCCCGCGCAGGGGCGAGCCGGGCGCCGGTTGGGTGCTGCTCACAGAGGCTGGCGGAGTGACATTGGACAAGCTGTAATCCTGCGGTTTGGCTGGACTGGCGCGACGTGCACTATAAGCCGGACGCCCAAAGGGCGGCTAGCATGCCTTGAGTTGTGGCGAAGTGCCAGCCCCGCTCGGCTGGACTGCCACCGGTCATTAAGGTAGCTTTGCCGGTTACGCGGGAGCGTTCCAGCTCCTAGACTCAGACTTTTTCAGCGCGCACGCATTGATAACCATCAAGTGAACGACGCGCATGGTCTGGCCGGGCATCGCCCGCGCTGCAATCATTCATCTGTCACTGACCCAAGGTTCTCCATGGCTCAATACGTCTTCACCATGCATCGGCTGGGCAAAGTTGTTCCGCCGAAGCGGGAAATTCTCAAAAACATTTCGCTGTCGTTCTTCCCCGGCGCCAAGATCGGCGTACTCGGCCTCAACGGTTCGGGTAAGTCCACGCTGCTGAAAATCATGGCCGGCGTCGACACCGAGTTCGAGGGCGAAGCCCGTCCGATGCCGGAACTGAACATCGGTTATCTGCCGCAAGAGCCGCAACTTGACCCCACCAAGACTGTACGTGAAGTGGTCGAGGAAGCGGTCAGCGTGATCAAGAACGCCCAGGCGCGCCTGGACGAGGTCTACGCGGCTTACGCTGAAGAAGATGCCGACTTCGACAAACTGGCTGCCGAGCAAGCCAAACTCGAAGCGATCCTGCAAGCCAGCGACGGTCACAACCTTGATCGTCAACTGGAAGTCGCCGCCGACGCGCTGCGTCTGCCAGCGTGGGACGCCAAGGTCGAATTCCTCTCCGGTGGTGAAAAACGTCGTGTGGCCCTGTGCCGCCTGCTGCTGTCCGCCCCGGACATGCTGCTGCTCGACGAACCAACCAACCACTTGGACGCCGATTCCGTTGCGTGGCTGGAGCACTTCCTGCACGACTTCCCGGGCACCGTGGTAGCGATCACGCACGACCGTTACTTCCTCGATAACGTCGCCGGCTGGATTCTCGAACTCGACCGCGGCGCGGGCATTCCGTACGAAGGCAACTACTCGGGTTGGCTCGAAGCCAAGTCCGATCGTCTGGCCGCTGAATCCAAGCAGCAGTCGGCGCACGAAAAAGCCATGAAGGAAGAACTGGAGTGGGTGCGCAAAGGCGCGAAGGCCCGCCAGTCGAAATCCAAGGCACGTCTGCAACGCTTCGAAGAAATGCAATCGCAGGAATTCCAGAAGCGCAGCGAAACCAACGAGATCTACATCCCGGCCGGTCCGCGTCTGGGTGACAAGGTCATCGAATTCAAGAACGTCACCAAGGGCTACGGCGATCGCGTGCTGATCGACAACCTGTCGTTCGCGATGCCGAAAGGCGCCATTGTCGGCGTGATCGGCGGTAACGGTGCCGGTAAGTCGACCCTGTTCCGCATGCTGATGGGCAAGGAAACACCGGATTCGGGCAGCATCGAAGTCGGCGAAACCGTGCAACTGGCCTGCGTCGACCAGAGCCGCGATGACCTGGATGGCAGCAAGACTGTGTTCCAGCAAATCTCCGACGGTTCCGACCAGATCCGCATCGGCAACTACGAGATCCCGTCGCGTACCTACGTCGGTCGCTTCAACTTCAAGGGCGGCGATCAGCAGAAGTTCGTCAAGGACCTGTCCGGTGGTGAACGCGGTCGTCTGCACCTGGCGCTGACCCTGAAGGAGGGTGGCAACGTCCTGCTGCTCGACGAACCGTCCAACGATCTCGACGTTGAAACCCTGCGTTCGCTGGAAGAAGCCCTGCTGGACTTCCCGGGCGCCGCGATTGTGATCTCTCACGATCGGTGGTTCCTTGACCGTGTGGCGACACACATCCTGGCGTACGAAGACGACTCGCAAGCGATCTTCTTTGAAGGTAACTACACCGAGTACGAAGCGGATCGCAAGAAACGCCTCGGCGAAGCGGCTGCCCAGCCACACCGGGTACGTCACAAGAAACTGGCCTGATTCGGGTTGGTTGCATAAAGAGCGGAGCCTTCGGGCTCCGTTTTTTTTGCCCGGTTTTTCAGGAAAACCGAGGTGGATTCATCGCTGGCAAGCCAGCTCCCACAGGGATTGTGTTATGTCCGGATTGTGTGAGCGCCGCTAAAACTGTGGGAGCTGGCTTGCCAGCGATAGCGGTATAACTGTTGGTGCATCAATCAGATTTGATCTCCCCATTCAGGTGCAAATCAGCGCCAAAAACCAGCCGAATTTATATCCTGTGCACCATTTAATTTCATAACTGCGACATTTTGCTCTGTTCCTGTGCGCATTTCGTTTGTTACAGTCCGGCCCAATCTCCTCCAACGACAATAAATTTGCCGAGACTTTTGCCATGATCGAATCCGTCGAATCCTTCCTTGCCCGTCTGAAAAAACGCGACCCTGATCAGCCCGAATTCCACCAGGCCGTCGAGGAAGTCCTGCGCAGCCTGTGGCCGTTTCTCGAAGCCAATCCGCACTACCTGACGTCGGGGATTCTCGAGCGCATCTGCGAGCCGGAGCGTGCCGTGGTGTTCCGCGTGTCGTGGGTCGACGATCAGGGCAAAGTCCAGGTCAATCGCGGTTTCCGCATCCAGATGAACAGCGCCATCGGCCCGTACAAGGGCGGCTTGCGTTTCCATCCGTCGGTGAACCTGGGCGTGCTGAAATTCCTCGCCTTCGAACAGACCTTCAAAAACTCGCTGACCTCGTTGCCCATGGGCGGCGGCAAGGGCGGTTCCGACTTCGATCCGAAGGGCAAGAGCGACGCCGAAGTCATGCGTTTCTGTCAGGCGTTCATGAGCGAGCTGTATCGCCATATTGGCGCCGACGTTGACGTACCGGCGGGTGATATCGGTGTCGGTGCGCGCGAGATCGGTTTCCTCTTCGGCCAGTACAAACGCCTGAGCAACCAGTTCACCAGCGTGCTGACCGGCAAAGGCATGACCTACGGCGGCAGCCTGATTCGTCCGGAAGCCACCGGTTTCGGCTGCGTATATTTCGCGGAAGAAATGCTCAAGCGTCGCGGGCAGACCGTCGAAGGCAAACGCGTGGCGATTTCCGGTTCCGGCAACGTGGCGCAGTACGCCGCGCGCAAGGTCATGGATCTGGGCGGCAAGGTGATTTCGCTGTCCGACTCCGAAGGCACGCTGTATTGCGAGGCTGGCCTGTGCGAAGAACAGTGGTCGGCGCTGCTGGAACTGAAAAACGTCAAACGCGGGCGCATCAGCGAATTGGCGACAGCGTTTGGTCTGGAATTCCGTGCTGGTCAGTTGCCGTGGTCACTGCCGTGCGACATCGCGCTGCCGTGTGCCACGCAGAACGAACTCGACGCCGAAGCCGCGCGCACCCTGCTGCGCAATGGCTGCGTGTGCGTGGCTGAAGGCGCAAACATGCCGACCACGCTGGAGGCTGTGGATATCTTTATCGAGGCTGGCATTCTTTTCGCGCCGGGCAAGGCATCCAACGCCGGGGGCGTGGCGGTGAGCGGTCTGGAGATGTCGCAGAACGCCATGCGTCTGCTGTGGACGGCGGGTGAGGTGGACAGCAAGCTGCACGCGATCATGCAGTCGATCCACCACGCTTGCGTGCATTACGGCGAAGAGAATGGGCGCATCAACTACGTCAAAGGCGCGAACATCGCCGGTTTCGTCAAAGTCGCCGACGCGATGCTCGCGCAGGGCGTGGTTTAAGCCGGTTCGATGCGGATCACTTCGATCACTTGATCGCCAGCGGGGCGCTGCCACAGCACCTCGTCGTTGAGTCGGGCACCGAGCAGGGCGCGGCCCAGCGGTGAACCCCAATTGATCAGGCCCTTGCTCGCATCGGCCTGATCTTCGCCGACCAGTTGCACGCGGTGTTCGGTGTCGTGCTCATCGGCGTAGGTGACCCAACTGCCGATCTGCACTTTGTCTCTGGACGTTGCGGCGACGGCGACTTGGGCGCTGCTCAAGCGCTGATTGAAATAACGCAAATCCCTTTGCAGATCGGCCAGCCGTTGCTTATCGGCCTGCTCACCTTTGGCCGATTGTTCTGCGTGTTGGGTTTGCAGTTCGGCGACTTTTGCCTGCAACTGCACCAAGCCTTGTGACGTGACGTAATTGGGCTGCTCACTGACCTGCCGTTCAACCGGTTGATCGGCTTGTGCGGCGGCGTTGTCTTCGTTGACGAAAGCACGGCTCATGGGTTCCTCCTCGTATGAGGTTTGGGCCATGCTCGCAGGCATTTGGTTTCACTGGATGTCTGGGAGCGACCTAGGGCGAGCGATAAGCCCGCCCGGCGTCCTGATCTTTCTGTTGCTGCCACGCGCGCTCGCGCTCGTCCCAATGTTCGTTGCGGTAGTCGTCGCGATTCTTGTTTTCGAGCATCGCCTGACACTGGCGAAAGCCGTCGGTCCAGCCGTCGGCGTACTGCTTGTCCTTGAGATAACGCGGGACATTCTTGCGGAACTCGCCGCTGATCGAACCGGCGGCCTGGCGACCGCTGACGCAGCCATCATCGAAACCGTCGGCGAAGGCCGGTGGATAACCTTTGGCGATCAAATCATCGTGGGTCGACTGGCAACCGCCCAGCAACAGCAAAACACCCAACACACCCGCACACCGCCACATCGCACTCTCCCGAGCCGGTTGTCCGGCTTATGGGGAAAGTCTAGAAGGTGATTCGTTGGTGGGGTGTGAAAGAAAGATCAAAAGATCGCAGCCTGCGGCAGCTCCTACAGGTGAAACGCATAGCAAATGTAGGAGCTGCCGAAGGCTGCGATCTTTTAATAGTGATACCACTTCACTTCGAGCATGACTTCCGTTTCCGGCGTAGCGATGTGGCTGAACTCACGCTGCGCACTCAACCGCAAACCCAGATTGCGCGACAACTCCCACTGCTGATTCAGGCTCAAACTGCGCCGAACTTCGCCATTGAAGAAGTAATCGCCCTTCGCCTCCAGGCTCATATTCCCCAACGGGTTTTTCCACAACACACCGGTATTGAAACCACCGGCCGGGGACACGAACTCGGCGAAATCATTGTTGTGTTCAACCCGCACGGTGCCGAGGGCAAAACCCAGCACATCGTCGCCCAGCGCCCACGTGCCGCCACCGCCACCATTCACATGGCTGACCAGCGTCTCGTCATCATGCTTGCCCGGTACGCGCTCAAGGCCACCGGTGACTTGCCACGACAACGGCTGCAACAACTCATTGCGTGGTGTCAGCGAGCGAATCGTCGCCAGATCCAGTTGCTGGAACTGCCAGTGATTGCCCTCGTACTGACGCAGCTTCATCTGCAGGATTTCAATCTGCGCGCCCAGCGGGAAGCTCTCGGCGTTGTCGTTGAGATCGTGATAGGCCATGCGCAAGCCGTACTCGCCGAATACACGATCGCCGCGGGTACCGAGACCGGCCTGCCAGGTGCGCGATTCGTGACCGTCTTCCGGCAGGCCCGGTTGCGGGATTTCGAGATCGGGTGCCGGGTTTTTGTTGATTGCCCGCAACAGCTCGAAACTGCGCTGCGCCCGTTGTGGATCACGTTCCTGACCATTGGCGCGGTAGCGTTCGAGGCGATACGCCGCGTCGATGATCAACGCCTGACGATCGCGGGGCAGGGCCTTGAACGTCGGCTCTTGCAGCACCTGCTGATCGGCGCTGACTTTCAGCACCCAATCCTGTTCTTCACCCGTCAAAGGCTCGGCGCGACTCAGCAACTCACGTTCGCGGGAAGGACGGTATTCGATACTTTCCACCAGCCCGGCTTCTTTCACCGCTTTCACGGTGTCAGTAGGAATCGCGGTCAGCGGAAATTGCTCGGTCAGGCGCAAGCTAGGCCGTGCTACTTGCAGCAGTTCGAGCAAACGGTACGAGCAGTTTTCATCGAAGAAGAAATAGTCGAACTGAATCTGCTTCAGCTCCCACACATGCTCGACCATGCGCGCGGTTTCTTCTTGCGTCAGATTGAGCCGGTATTCCCACAGATCGCGATTTTCCAGGCTGCGGTATTCGGAGAGTTTTTCCTGATACGGCACCAGTGCGAACAGGCCCGGATAGCCGCCCATCAAGCCCTTCCAGGCGTAGAGAATGCTGTTGTCCGAGCCTTCGATGTAGGCGCCGAAGTTGATCGCGTAACTGAGCAGCGAGGTCTTGTCGGCCTGCACGTCAGCCTGATCGATACGCAGCAGGGTGTGGCCGAACATCGATGAGGGACTGTTCAAATAAGCCGCCGGGAAGATCATCACCGCGCTGTGCGGCGAGACGTCCTTGATCCATTTTTTGTACTCGGCGCACTCGGGTGTCGGCAGATCATTCAGCTTGAGCTGCGCTTTCAGCCAGCGAGTGCGCGCCGGGTAAACGCATTGCGCATGCTGCTCGCCGAGACTGGCCGGGGCGTACAGCGCTTGCACGGTGGCCGCCAGTTCGTGATCGGGATGTTCATTGCCATCGGGCGCAAGAAAGAATTTCTTGTCGCTGACATAGCTGCGCCAGCCGCCGAGTTTGGCGGTTTCGTAGTGACCGAGGGAAATCCAGAAGCGGTCGTTGGCCAGTTGCTGCAAACGTTGAGGGTCGATATGTGGCGCGGCGGACAGCGGGGCGCAGACACAGAGCGCCAGCCAGGCAAGGCGTTTGAGCATAAGTGGCAACTTAAGTCGAAAGAAAATAAAACCCGAATCGGGGGTCAACACTCCACCCTGTGGCGAGGGGATTTATCCCCGTTGGGCAGCGAAGCGGCCCCAAAACCTGTATCCCCAATGCATCAGCTATACCGCATGCACAGGTTTCACGACTGCTGCGCAGCCGATCGGGGATAAATCCCCTCACCACAGGTTCAGCGTCACGGCGGAATCACTGCATAAAAAACAAAACCCGCTCCCCGAAGGAAGCGGGCAGAGGTCGAGCTTATGCCTGAGTTGCGTACTTGGCCAGACGAGGATCCGATTTCAGTACGGCCAGGGTGTTGGTATGCACGTCTTCAGCGGTCACGTCAGCTTTGCTGAAGATCTGCTGGAAGTGCTCGTGAGTCACAGCAGCGAAATGCGCGCGATCTTCCGGCGCCACGCCCAGTACCACGGCGTAAGTCGTCAGCGCTTCGCCGTTGCCTTTGGCCATGTCTTCGGACAGCTCGTTCATCATGCCATTCATGGCAAACCAGGATTTGCCGCCGTAGGTCAGCGACGCGTTGGTCGAGCAACCGTTGGTGCCGGAAGTCATACCAAACGTGGCGTTACCGGAAGTGCCGTTGGTGGTGGAAGCGAGGAAGTGCGCCGGGGTGCCACGCTGACCTTCGAACAGCATGTTGCCCCAACCGCAATCCGGGCCGCCTGGAGCTTGCGCCATTGCGTTGATGGATACAGCGGTGAAGAGAGTACCGAGAAGAATCCGTTTCATAGCTTTTATCTCTTTATGTGCATACCAATGGACAGGGTTCTGGCCCCCCAAGCTCTGTACGAAACAGATCAAAACGAAGCCAGTGGGCCGGTATTAGTTCCAGCCGCGCAGTTTGGAGTTTAGGCACGTTCCAGGGGTTCCGTGGTTTTTTGCAAAATATTTGGAATAAACCCCGGTTTGCGGGGGCGCGCCGCAGGGTTGGCCGGTTGTCTATGCTTTGTCACATGGCGCGCCTTGCCAGTGGGGCACGGGCAGCGCCAGAATGCCGCTATCTGCCCCGCCTGATTGTTAAGGAAGCCCGATGCCTGATCCTGTTGCTGCCAGCTTGCGTCTTGCGCCCGAAGCGCTGACCCGTCCGTTTTCCGCTGAACAGTTCAGCTTCACTACCACCAATGATCTGGAGCCCTTTCGCGGTGTGCTCGGCCAGGAACGCGCGGTCGAAGCCTTGCAGTTCGGTGTGGCGATGCCACGCCCCGGTTACAACGTCTTTGTCATGGGCGAGCCCGGCACCGGCCGGTTCTCGTTCGTCAAACGCTACCTGAAGGCCGAAGGCAAACGCCTGCAGACCCCGGCGGACTGGGTCTATGTGAACAATTTCGATGAGCCGCGCGAACCCCGCGCGCTGGAGTTGCCGTCCGGCACCGCTGCTTCGTTCATCGGTGACATCAACGGTTTGATCGACAACCTGCTGGCGACGTTTCCGGCAGTCTTCGAGCACCCGTCCTACCAGCAAAAGAAAAGCGCCATCGACCGCGCCTTCAACCAGCGCTACGACAAGGCCCTCGACATCATCGAACGCCTGGCGCTGGAAAAAGACGTCGCCCTGTACCGCGACAGCAGCAACATCGCCTTCACGCCGATGCTCGACGGTAAAGCGCTGGACGAAGCTGAATTCGCCCAGTTGCCGGAAGCTGATCGTGAGCGTTTCCACGAAGACATCTCCGGCCTCGAAGAGCGTCTGAACGAAGAACTCGCCAGCCTGCCGCAATGGAAGCGTGAGTCGAACAATCAGCTGCGTGCGCTTAACGAAGAAACCATTACCCTGGCTTTGCAGCCATTGCTTTCGCCGCTGTCGGAGAAGTACGCCGAGAACGCTGCGGTGTGCGGTTACCTGCAAGCGATGCAGGTGTACCTGCTGAAAACCGTGGTCGAGCAGTTGGTTGACGACAGCAAGACCGACGCCGTGGCGCGCAAGCTGCTGGAAGAGCAATACGCGCCAAGTCTGGTGGTCGGTCATCCGGTGAGCGGCGGTGCGCCAGTGGTATTCGAACCGCACCCGACTTACGAAAACCTCTTCGGCCGTATCGAATACACCACCGATCAGGGCGCGCTCTACACTACCTATCGTCAGTTGCGTCCGGGTGCCTTGCACCGCGCCAATGGCGGTTTCCTGATTCTTGAAGCGGAAAAAATGCTCAGCGAGCCGTTCGTGTGGGACGCGCTGAAACGCGCCCTGCAATCGCGCAAGCTGAAAATGGAATCGCCGCTGGGCGAGATGGGCCGTTTCGCCACCGTGACCCTCAACCCGCAGCACATTCCGCTGCAGGTCAAAGTCATCATCATCGGCGCGCGGTCGCTGTACTACACGCTGCAAGACCTCGATCCGGACTTCCAGGAGATGTTCCGCGTTCTCGTTGATTTCGACGAAGACATCCCGATGGTCGACGAGAGCCTGGAGCAATTTGCCCAACTGCTGAAAACCCGCACATCGGAAGAAGGCATGGCACCGCTGACCGCCGACGCGGTGGCGCGTCTGGCGACTTACAGTGCACGGTTGGCCGAACATCAGGGGCGTTTGTCGGCGCGTATCGGCGACCTGTTTCAATTGGTCAGCGAGGCGGATTTCATCCGGCATCTGGCTGGCGATGAAATGACCGACGCCGGCCACATTGAACGCGCCCTGAAAGCCAAAGCCACGCGCACCGGACGTGTGTCGGCGCGGATTCTCGACGACATGCTCGCCGGGATCATTCTGATCGACACCGATGGTGCGGCAGTCGGCAAGTGCAACGGGCTGACCGTGCTCGAAGTCGGTGATTCGGCGTTTGGTGTGCCGGCGCGGATTTCCGCCACGGTGTATCCGGGCGGCAGCGGCATCGTCGACATCGAGCGTGAGGTCAACCTTGGTCAGCCGATCCACTCCAAAGGAGTGATGATCCTCACCGGGTATCTGGGCAGCCGTTACGCTCAGGAATTCCCGCTGGCGATTTCCGCGAGCATCGCGCTGGAGCAATCCTACGGTTACGTCGATGGCGACAGTGCGTCGCTGGGCGAGGCGTGCACGCTGATTTCGGCGCTGTCGAAAACCCCGCTCAAGCAGTGCTTCGCGATCACCGGTTCGATCAACCAGTTTGGTGAAGTGCAAGCGGTCGGCGGGGTCAACGAGAAAATCGAAGGCTTCTTCCGTCTCTGTGAGGCGCGCGGGCTGACGGGCGAGCAGGGCGCAATCATTCCGCAGGCCAACGTCGCCACGCTGATGCTCGATGAAAAGGTCCTGGCGGCGGTGCGTGCCGGGCAGTTCCACGTTTACGCGGTGCGTCAGGCGGATGAAGCGTTGAGCCTGCTGGTCGGCGAACCGGCCGGTGAGCCGAACGCCGACGGTGAATTCCCGGAAGGCAGTATCAACGCACGGGTGGTCGAGCGTCTGCGTGACATCGCCGAGATGATCAGCGAGGAAGACCTCAAGGAAGCCGAGAAAGAGTTGGCCCAAGAGGCATTAGCCGAAGCCAAACCCGCGTAACCCTGGCGCGGTCAAACTGTAGGAGTGAGCCTGCTCGCGATAGCGGAGTGTCAGTCGGCGAATGAGTTGCCTGACACACCGCCATCGCGAGCAGGCTCACTCCTACATTTGCTTTGTGGTGATCTGCAGGGAGCTCGCCACAACTCTGGCGTCAATATTCACACAATGACCATTCGGCGCCTTCTGGTTCTATCCAGCTTGCGCAACGTACTTTTCTTCTATTCTCAGCTCAAGGATATCGACAGTATCACTGGATCGAGCCAGTCCCCCCGTGGGGGCTGAATACCGGCTTCACCGAGGGTCGCCGCCATGTCGCGCAACCTCTGTCTCACCCGTCAGTGCCTGGGTCTGGTGACCCGTATCGAATGCGCCATCAAGCCGTTGGCCGGCGATAACGGCATGTGGACGCTGCTCTTCGCCGCCGGCATGGCCGGCGAACAACCTTCCGCGATCAAAGCCCAAGGCCCGTTCCACGGCCCCGTAGCGGCGGAGTCGATTCTCGACACCATCGTTGAAAGCCTGACTTTGCACGGCTACGAACTGGCCGACGATCCGCAGATCTGGAGCCTGCACCTGCAAGCCCAGCTACGGCAGATCAACGGAGGCCGCAGCCGCGCCCTCAATTAATACCTGCCCATGTAGGAGCTGCCGCAGGCTGCGATCTGTTGATCTTGCTCTTCAAGGGGCTGTATCAGGCACCTGCGCCTTATCGAGTTTGACCTCAAAGCCGTATTGCACGGTGGCGAGGTCGGTTCGCTGATAGGTTTCCACGTGAGTCGGACGGCCGTAGAAGTAATGCACGCCGAACACCGCCGGGCCTTCTGTGCTCGCGTCGTGGCTGACCGAAAGAATCTGCTTGAGGTAATGGCCGCTGTCATCCTTGACGAAGAACCGCCATTCGTTGGGCGGAAACACCTTCAGATCGACCACCAACATGTTGTTCCGGATCTCCAGGCCTCTGGGCAACGCCTTGGCGTCGTAGGCTTGCTTGGCCACCGTCGCGAGAAACAACGGCATTGAACCGACGGCAATCGCCGGGGTTTCCGGAAAAAGATTCAGGTCGTAAGTGATGGTCGCGCGCAACGGATCGACCTGATAAGCCTCGGGCGGCAGTTCTATCGGCTCGTCGAGTTTGCCGTTATGTTTTTCGGTGAAGAACGTCACCGGGCTTTCGCCGGGATTGAAGTCGTCGCCGAGCAATTCATCATTGAAGGTGCGGCGGTGAGAGAACTCGATGCGCGCGGCGCTCGGGTCCTCTACCGATTGGTGGATACGAATGCCGGCCTTCAGTTGCTCTTCGGTCAGTGCTGCACCCTTGAGCCAGCTAGCGGCTTGATCGTCGTACACCACCACCGACGGATCCAGCGGTTGAATGGCCTTTTCGGTGGTGTGCTGGTTGAAGGCGCGAATCGGCAGATCCAGGGTTTTACGGGTCACGGTGACGGAGGAGAAGTCCAGTACGCTGACCTCCAGCGTCTCGATCGGCCCGTTGAAGTAAACCTTGTTGTAGCGTTTCGGGTGTTGTTGCTCAAACGTCTGCTGGTCGTCGCTCAGCTGTTTTTCCAGCGTATCGCTCCAGGTTTTCTGTTGCTGTAATTGCGCCAGTTGTTTCTCGTAAAACGCCACCTGCTCCGGGCTCTCGTTGATCGAGCCGGCGCGAATCAGGTATTGCCCGGTCGTGTCGCGGGCCTGCACGATCATTGGATTAAGTTGCGCGCCGGCGACTTCCGGGGCCAGTGGCAGGCTGTTGCTGAATTCGACTTCGGCGTAGTTCTTTTCCAGCTTCAGCAGTTTGACGCTGAGGTTGTCGTTGGTGCGGGTCTGGCCGACATCCTTTTTCGTCAGGTCGAAACTGTACAGGCGTCGTGGCGCGATGACCTCGACCTGGCCTTGCAGGCTGACCGGTTGCGGCAGGGTTTTCTTGTCGACGTTCAGGCCATCGATGAACGGGTAGGTCACGGTCAGGTCGTCGGGGTTGGTCACGTTGGAGCTGGACGGGCTGAGCTGAATGCCGGGGTCGGTTTCCGACCATTCCGGCTGATACGCGATGACACGTTTGTTGCTCAACGTCACCGATTGCCATTCCACCCCGTGGGGAAACAGGAACCCGCCGGGAATGTTCAGGTTGAACGGGAATACCGGCTGCAGATCGGTGAGGTAATCCGAGCTGGCGTCTTTGTGCAGAACGAACAGACCGTTGACGAAGGTATCGACCAGCGCCTGTGGGGCAGGGTAGTGCTTGAGCACCGCGAGGGCGTCTTCGCCGTACTCGGTGCGCGGCGGATTGTCGTCGAGTTTGAGTTGGGCGCGCTCCAGTAACAGCAGCGAGCCGCCGAGCTCGGTGATGGCGTCCTTGAGCTTGGGATCGCTGATGGCGTCCAGCGATTGCTCAAACTGCGCGGTCTTTTCTTCAAGGCTCAGTGCGTGTTTCTCATCGCCGGGCGAGCAAGCGCCCAGCAACAAGGCCAAGCAGATTCCGGCCGTCGTTATCGGCAATCGCACATCCATTTCCACTCGTCCTGTCCACTGTCGCTGGGCTGTCAATGCTTTGGACACTAGCAGAAAAAAAATCACATACACACGCAGGTGGCGGATTTGCCGACGGTTTCTGGCTGTCACGAGGGGCTGATATACTCGCCGCCATTTCCGCCCCCTCTTGTGTGAGATTCAATGGAACGCTTTATCGAAAACGCAATGTACGCCTCGCGCTGGCTGCTGGCGCCGATCTATTTCGGGCTGTCCCTCGGGTTGCTGGCGCTGGCGCTGAAATTCTTCCAGGAAGTGTTCCACGTCATCCCCAATGTGTTCTCGATCGCCGAATCCGATCTGATTCTGGTGCTGTTGTCGCTGATCGACATGGCCCTGGTGGGTGGTTTGCTGGTGATGGTGATGATCTCCGGCTACGAGAACTTCGTCTCCCAACTGGACATCGATGAAGACAAGGAAAAGCTCAGCTGGCTGGGCACCATGGACTCCTCGTCGCTGAAGATGAAAGTGGCGGCCTCGATCGTGGCGATTTCATCGATCCACTTGCTGCGCATCTTCATGGATGCCAAGAACGTCGATCCCGAGCACCTGAAGTGGTACGTGATCATTCACATGACCTTCGTGCTCTCGGCCTGCGCAATGGGTTATCTGGACAAGGTCACCAAGCACTGATCGCTGCCTGATCGCTGCAAACCACCGCCCGTCTGTTGCGAAACAGACGGGCGGTGTCGTTTGTAGCTTGTGCTTTAGCGTGCGCAGGCATATCCCTGTAGAGGTCCTGGCTCGCCACTGCGTGAGGTGCGTTCATGAATCTGCAAGAGTTGAATGCGTTTGCCATCGCCCGCAAGGTCGATGAACTGAACCTGATCTCCATGGAAGGCGGGATATATCTGCTCGAAGCACGGATGCACGGGGCGGCGTATCCGTTGAGTGATCTCAAGGGCAACATGCTGACGCTGCGTTCGGTCGAGCATGCGCGGGATTTGCTGCATGCCTTCCCGGTACTGCCGTTCAACCTCGTACACACTTCGGTACACGATGAAATGTGTGGCCTGGGCGCCAGTGGCGAAGAAAGCCTGAAAGTGCCGCTGTCCTGGCGATCGGCCCTGTAGGCCTTGCGCGCCATCGTCTGAGCATCTGTGCTAGTCTGCTCGCCCTTTTGGTTCCGGGCGCGCCGGGACGCGCTGTGCACGCACGGCAAGTCTTGTGGCCGTCCGCACAGCGGAGCAGTGTCATGTCCGAAGTAAATCTGTCCACCGACGAAACCCGCGTCAGCTACGGCATCGGCCGTCAGCTGGGTGACCAGCTGCGCGACAACCCGCCACCGGGCGTTAGCCTGGACGCGATCCTGGCCGGCTTGACCGACGCTTTCGCCGGTAAGGAAAGCCGTGTGGGTCAGGAAGAAATGTCCGCCAGCTTCAAGGTTATCCGCGAAATCATGCAAGCCGAAGCGGCTGCCAAAGCTGAAGCCGCTGCTGGTGAAGGTCTGGCCTTCCTGGCGGAAAACGCCAAGCGTGACGGCATCACCACCCTGGCTTCCGGCCTGCAATTCGAAGTGCTGACTCAGGGCGAAGGCGCCAAGCCGACCCGTGAAGATCAAGTGCGTACGCACTACCACGGCACGCTGATCGACGGCACTGTGTTCGACAGCTCCTACGAGCGTGGCCAGCCAGCAGAATTCCCGGTTGGCGGCGTGATCGCCGGCTGGACCGAAGCCCTGCAACTGATGAATGCCGGCAGCAAATGGCGTCTGTACGTGCCGAGCGAACTGGCTTACGGCGCTCAAGGCGTTGGCAGCATCCCGCCGCACAGCGTACTGGTATTCGACGTCGAGCTGCTGGACGTTCTGTAATACCAAGCCTGTCTTGATGGCGGGCTAATGTAGGAGTGAGCCTGCTCGCGATAGCGTTTTTTCAGTCGACTGATTTGTTGTCTGACACACCGCCATCGCGAGCAGGCTCACTCCTACAGTTTTACCGTGTTTCATATTTCTATCTTGTGATGCAGTTCATGGGTCGGGCGCAATGCCCGGGCATAGCAGAACAGGAACAGATTGCGCACCAGCTCCTTGAGCACCAGCGGCTCGCTGGAATTCAGGCTGCTGACGTCCAGATCCCCTTGATCCTGCAGCTCATGCAAGGCTTCTTCTTCAAGCACCGCACAGACTTCACCGGTCTCCCGATGGAGGATTCTGAGGTAAGGGTGTGGGCGATCCAGCCAGGCGTCGATCAGATAAGTCATGGTTCTCATCTCCATTGAAGGTGTTTGATGAGAATAATTCTTATTATCGAAATAGCAAGCGCCTATTGGCAGATTGTGATTTTTTCAGGGTAAAGATTGCGTAAGGTCAAAACGGCTGGCGTTTGGCTATTGCTTGGATTTATCGAGGTACGGCCGGGGAGGGTGGAACTCCATCCCACGGCTGGCGCGGGATGGATGACAGCAGAATCAGACTTTTCTGACGAACTCGGATTTGAGTTTCATCGGGCCGATGCCGTCGATCTTGCAGTCGATGTCGTGGTCGCCATCGCACAGGCGGATGTTCTTGACCTTGGTGCCGACCTTGACCACCAGCGAGGTGCTCTTGACCTTGAGGTCCTTGATCACGGTGATGGTGTCGCCGTCCTGCAGGACGTTGCCGACCGAATCTTTCTTTACGCTGTCATCGGCGGCCACTTCGGCTTCGCCACTGGCGGACCACTCGTGGGCGCACTCCGGGCACACCAGTTGGGTACCGTCTTCGTAGGTGTATTCGGAATTGCATTTCGGGCAGGGTGGCAGCGTGCTCACTAGGGCTCCTTGGGGTGCGGGTCGCTAAAAGTCGCACATTATATAGGGTTTATCCGTTGGTGGCGCCAAAAGCAAAAAATCGCAGCCCGGCAGCCCTTGTAGGAGCTGCCGAAGGCTGCGATCTCTCGATCTTGCTTCAGCGCTATCAGTGCGTACGCGCGACCGCAAACTCACTCAGTTCAACCAGCGCAT
The DNA here is from genome assembly GCF_009764635.1 of Pseudomonas sp. PB103. Lineage (NCBI taxonomy): Bacteria > Pseudomonadati > Pseudomonadota > Gammaproteobacteria > Pseudomonadales > Pseudomonadaceae > Pseudomonas > Pseudomonas sp. PB103. The sequence continues at coordinate 21,027 of NZ_RWIL01000013.1, forward strand.
CCCGATATTCACTGGCCGGCAGCGCCTCAAGGCACTTGATCGCACGGGCCACGTAATCACGGGCGAGTTGCGCGGTGTATTCCAGCGAACCGGAGGCCTCCACGGCAATGCGGATGCTTTCCAGGTCTTCGATCCCGCCTTTCTGGATCGCCTGGCGCACCAGTGCAGCCTGTTCCGGCGTGCCTTCACGCATGGTGTAGATCAGCGGCAGGGTCGGCTTGCCTTCGGCCAGATCGTCACCGACGTTCTTGCCCAGGGTTTCGGCGTCGCCCTTGTAGTCGAGCAGGTCGTCGACCAGCTGGAATGCCACGCCGAGGTGATCACCGAACGTGCGCAGCGCTTCGCTCTGCTCGGCGGTAGCACCGGCCAGTGCCGCAGCGCTGTGGGTCGAAGCCTCGAAAAGCATCGCGGTTTTGCCGCGGATGACTTCCATGTAGGTTTCTTCGGTGGTGCTGGCGTCGCGCACCTTGGACAGTTGCAGCACTTCGCCTTCAGCGATGATGCGCGTGGCCTGGGACAGAATCTTCATCACCGGCATCGAGCCCAGTTCGACCATCATTTCGAACGAGCGCGAGTACAGGAAGTCGCCGACCAGCACGCTCGGGGCGTTGCCCCACATGGCGTTGGCGGTCGAGCGGCCACGGCGCATGCCGGACATGTCGACGACGTCGTCATGCAGCAGGGTCGCGGTGTGCAGGAATTCGATGGTGGCGGCCAACAGGCGCATGTCGTCGCCTTCGCGACCCAGTGCCTTGCCACACAACAACACTAATAAAGGACGCAGACGCTTGCCGCCGGCCGAGGTGATGTAATCGCCGATTTTCGATACCAGCGGTACTCGGGAAGTCAGCTGCTTCTTGATGATGCCGTCGACGGCGCTAAAATCGTCCGCCACCGCGCGGTAGAAAGCTTGGGGTTGCATCAGCGAGAGTCGCTCCAGAAGGGTTGCGCGGCATGCTAGGACCCCCATCCGGACCTGTCAAGGCGCGATGGACGGCTACTTGCAAGCCTGCGGCGCCTTGCGTACAATCGCGCACCCTGAACTTCCTGGGCAGCACCTGCCTTACGCAATTGCAACGGGCCTTCCAGCCTTATGCAGCCATGCCAGCCAATACCTCTTCTTATAAAGAGCTGGGTGAGCAGGATTATCGGAGAAATACCATGTCTTATGCAGTAATCGTTACTGGCGGCAAGCAGTACAAAGTCGCCCCAGGTGAATACCTGAAGATCGAAAAACTGGAAATCGCTACCGGCGAATCCGTTACCTTTGATCGCGTTCTGTTGGTTGCCAATGGCGACGACGTGAATATCGGCGCTCCAGTTGTTGCTGGCGCTACCGTTGTGGCTGAAGTGATCTCCCAAGGTCGTCACGATAAAGTCCGCATCATCAAGTTCCGTCGCCGTAAGCACCACATGAAGCGTATGGGCCACCGCCAGTGGTACACCGAGATCAAAATCACCGGTATTCAGGCTTAATTTCAGCCTAATTCCTCACTAGGAGAATTGACTCATGGCACACAAAAAAGCTGGTGGTAGTACCCGTAACGGTCGCGACTCAGAAGCCAAACGCCTTGGCGTTAAGATGTATGGCGGCCAGAAAATCATTCCGGGCAACATCATCGTGCGTCAGCGCGGCACCCAATTCCACGCTGGCTACGGCGTTGGCATGGGTAAGGATCACACCCTCTTCGCGAAAATCGAAGGCGTGATCAAGTTTGAAGTAAAAGGCGCGTTCAACCGCCGTTACGTGAGCGTTGTCGCAGCTTAATTGCGCGATCGCTGGAAAAGCCCTGTCTCGCGACGGGGCTTTTTCGTTTGTGGGGTGAGTCTCTTGCAAAACTGTTTGTATGGGCTGTCGGCGTGCGATGCAGGTCGTGTTTTGGGGTCGCTGCGCTCATTTTTGCAAGAGTCTTATGTCTTGATTGTTTTTCGGCTCGTCCGTATGGCGAGAGGCGTTGGTTATGAAGTTTGTTGATGAAGTATCGATTCGCGTAAAGGCTGGTGACGGCGGCAATGGCGCCATGAGTTTCCGTCGGGAAAAATTCATCGAAAACGGTGGCCCGAACGGCGGTGATGGCGGTGACGGCGGTTCCATCTACATGATGGCCGACGAAAACCTCAACACCCTGGTCGACTACCGTTACACCCGGCACTTCGATGCCGAGCGTGGTTCCAACGGCGGCAGTACCGACTGCACCGGTAAAAAAGGCGAAGACCTGATCCTGCGCGTGCCGGTCGGCACCACAGTGATCGACTCCGCTACCCAGGAAGTCATCGGTGACCTGACCAAGGCTGGTCAGAAATTGATGGTTGTGCAGGGCGGCTGGCACGGTCTGGGCAACACCCGTTTCAAATCCAGTACCAACCGTGCACCGCGCCAGACCACGCCGGGCAAGCCGGGTGAGCAGCGCGACCTGAAACTGGAAATGAAAGTACTGGCCGATGTTGGTCTGCTGGGCTTGCCGAACGCCGGTAAAAGTACCTTTATCCGCTCGGTATCGGCCGCCAAGCCGAAAGTTGCCGACTATCCGTTCACCACGTTGGTGCCGAACCTCGGTGTGGTCAGCGTCGACCGCTGGAAGAGCTTCGTCATTGCCGACATTCCGGGTCTGATCGAAGGTGCTTCCGACGGTGCCGGCTTGGGTATCCGCTTCCTCAAGCACTTGGCGCGTACGCGTCTGTTGCTGCACCTCGTCGACATGGCGCCGCTGGATGACACCAGCGCACCGGATGCGGCTGAGGTGATCGTCAACGAGCTGATCAAGTTCAGCCCGTCCCTGGCTGAGCGTGATCGTTGGTTGGTACTGAACAAGTGCGACCAGATCCTTGAAGAAGAGCACGATGAGCGCGTCAAGGAAATCGTTGATCGCCTGGAATGGACGGGTCCGGTCTACGTGATCTCGGCTATCGCCAAGATCGGTACCGAGCGCCTGTGCCACGACATCATGCGTTACATGGAAGACCGTGCTGATCGCCTGGCCAATGACCCGGCTTACAAGGAAGAGCTGGCCGATCTCGATCAGCGCATCGAAGACGAAGCCCGCGCGCAACTGCAGGCGCTGGATGACAAGCGTGCCCTGCGTCGCAGTGGCGTGAAGTCGGTCCATGACATCGGTGACGATGATTGGGACGAAGAAGATGTGGATGACGAAGACGGTCCGGAAATCATTTACGTGCGTGACTGATTCGTTGCGATAAACTTGAACGCCGCTCAATCGAGCGGCGTTTTAGTATCTGGAAATCGCAAGTCACAAATAACGTCATGGGCGGCGCTGGGTCGCGCTGCCCTCAAGCTAAGGTTGAAGATGATGCGGAGCAAGGTGACAGGTGCGCAGCGTTGGGTCGTGAAGATCGGTAGCGCTTTGCTGACAGCTGATGGCAAGGGGCTGGATCGCGCGGCAATGAGTGTCTGGGTCGAGCAGATGGTGGCCTTGCATGAGGCTGGCGTCGAATTGGTGCTGGTGTCCTCCGGGGCGGTGGCGGCTGGCATGAGCCGTTTGGGCTGGACCGCACGACCCAGTGCGATGCACGAGCTCCAGGCGGCTGCGGCGATCGGCCAGATGGGCTTGGTGCAGGCGTGGGAATCGAGCTTCGCCGAGCATGGCCGGCACACGGCGCAGATTCTCCTGACTCACGACGATCTGTCCGACCGCAAGCGCTACCTCAATGCTCGCAGTACTCTGCGTGCATTGGTCGAGCTGAAAGTCATCCCGGTCATCAACGAAAACGACACCGTGGTCACCGACGAAATCCGTTTCGGCGACAACGATACGCTGGCGGCGCTGGTGGCCAACCTGGTCGAGGCGGATCTGCTGGTGATCCTGACCGACCGCGATGGCATGTTCGACGCTGATCCGCGCAACAACCCTGATGCGCAACTGATTTACGAAGCGCGCGCCGATGATCCGAGCCTGGATGCGGTGGCGGGCGGTACCGGTGGCGCGTTGGGGCGCGGCGGCATGCAGACCAAGCTGCGCGCGGCGCGTCTGGCTGCGCGGTCCGGTGCGCACACGATCATTGTTGGTGGGCGTCTTGAGCGTGTACTTGATCGCCTGAAAGCGGGTGAGCGCATCGGCACCTTGCTGTCACCCGAGCGCGGCATGCTCGCGGCGCGCAAGCAGTGGCTGGCTGGGCATCTGCAAACGCGCGGCACGCTGGTGCTGGATGACGGTGCGGTGTCAGCGCTGTCCAAAGGCAACAAAAGTCTGCTGCCGGTGGGTGTGAAGTTGGTGCAGGGCAGTTTCCGTCGCGGTGAAATGGTGGTCTGCGTGGCGCCGGACGGTCGTGAGATCGCCCGAGGCCTGGCCAACTACAGCGCGCTGGAAGCACAAAAAATCATCGGTCAGTCGTCGGATGCGATTGTCGGTTTGCTGGGTTACATGGCTGAGCCTGAGCTGGTTCACCGTGACAACCTGATCCTGGTTTAAGGAAAACTTGATGCGTGTAGCAAAAGGATTGTTGGGCTTGTTGATGGCGTTGCCATTGCTGGCCTCGGCCGAGGAAATCGGTCAGGTGTCGACAGTGTTCAAGCTGGTCGGGCCAAACGACCGGATCGTGGTCGAGGCATTTGATGACCCCAAGGTCGAAGGTGTGACCTGCTATCTGTCGCGCGCCAAGACTGGCGGCGTGAAAGGTGGCTTGGGTCTGGCCGAAGATCGGGCTGAAGCCTCCATTGCCTGTCGGCAAGTGGGCGAGATCAAGTTCAAGGGTGACCTGAAGGACGGCGATGAGGTGTTCAAGGAGCGCACATCGCTGGTGTTCAAGACCATGCAGGTGGTGCGTTTCCTCGACAAGAAGCGCAACACCCTGGTTTACCTGGTCTACAGCGATCGCGTGATTGAGGGTAGCCCGCAGAACGCGGTGACGGCGATTCCGATTCTGCCGTGGGTGCCCGTCCAGCAATAACCCCGCGAAACCAACTGTAGGAGTGAGCCTGCTCACTCCTGCATTTTTTTTGCGCTGGATTTGTTAAATCACAGGCAATAAAAAACCGACCCTAAGGTCGGTTTTTTAATGACTACGTCGATTAAGCAGCTTCTTTCAGCGCTTTGACGTGGCCATTCAGACGGCTCTTATGACGAGCAGCCTTGTTCTTGTGGATGATGCCTTTATCGGCCATACGGTCGATAACTGGCACAGCCAGAACGTATGCAGCTTGAGCTTTTTCAGCGTCTTTTGCGTCAATGGCTTTAACTACATTCTTGATGTAGGTGCGAACCATGGAACGCAGGCTGGCGTTGTGGCTGCGACGCTTCTCAGCCTGTTTTGCACGTTTTTTGGCGGAAGGTGAGTTGGCCACCGTCGAGCTCCTCGAAAGACTTTTTAGGAAATAGCAAACAAAATAGGCCGCGAATCATGCCGATGAAGAGAAGTCTTGTCAAGGGCACTTGAAACGTTCCGCTAAGTGGTAGGTATAAAGAGGCGGGATATTTATTTCCGGCGCTTGACCTGTAAACTCGCGAGCTTTGGCTCTGTGCTGCTGCGGCGCGGAGTATCGCATAAGTAGGCGCTTAATTCGCCTGCTGTTTATCGACAGGCACAAATTCCCTCAATGAATCTGCTCAAATCGTTGGCCGCCGTCAGCTCTATCACGATGCTTTCCCGGATTCTGGGTTTTGTTCGTGACACGCTTATCGCCCGCACATTCGGCGCCGGGATGGCGACAGACGCCTTCTTTATCGCCTTCAAACTGCCCAATCTGCTGCGGCGGATCTTCGCTGAGGGGGCTTTCTCACAAGCTTTTGTACCGATTCTTGCCGAGTACAAAAGTCAGCAGGGCGAAGAGGCGACCCGTACCTTCATTGCCTACGTATCGGGCCTGCTGACGCTGGTACTGGCGATCGTCACTGCGTTGGGCATGATCGCTGCTCCGTGGGTGATCTGGGCCACGGCCCCGGGTTTCACCGATACACCGGAAAAATTCCAGCTCACCTCTGATCTGTTGCGTGTGACGTTCCCTTATATATTGCTGATCTCGCTGTCGTCGCTGGCGGGCGCGATCCTTAATACCTGGAACCGCTTCTCGGTGCCGGCGTTCGTGCCGACCCTGCTCAACGTCAGCATGATCGTGTTTTCGCTGTTCCTGACGCCGTACTTCGATCCTCCGGTCATGGCGCTTGGCTGGGCGGTATTGGTCGGTGGTCTGGCGCAACTGCTTTATCAACTGCCGCACCTGAAAAAGATCGGCATGCTGGTGCTGCCGCGTCTGAACCTGCGCGATACCGGCGTGTGGCGGGTGATGAAGCAAATGTTGCCGGCTATCCTCGGCGTCTCGGTCAGCCAGATTTCGCTGATCATCAACACCATCTTCGCCTCGTTTCTGGTCGCAGGCTCGGTGTCGTGGATGTATTACGCCGACCGCTTGATGGAGTTGCCATCCGGCGTGCTTGGTGTGGCGTTGGGCACGATTTTGCTGCCGACGCTGGCAAAAACCTACGCGAGCAAGGATCGCCACGAATATTCGCGGATTCTCGATTGGGGTCTGCGCTTGTGCTTTGTGTTGGTGCTGCCGTGCTCGCTGGCGCTGGGGATTCTCGCTGAGCCGCTGACCGTTTCGCTGTTTCAATATGGCCAGTTCAGTGGCTTTGACGCCGAGATGACTCAGCGTGCGCTGATTGCTTATTCTGTCGGCCTGCTCGGGATTATCGTGATCAAAGTGTTGGCGCCGGGCTTTTATGCGCAACAGAACATCAGAACCCCGGTAAAAATCGCAATCTTCACGCTGGTGGTTACTCAGTTGTTCAACTTGGTGCTGATCGGCCCCCTGGCTCACGCCGGTCTGGCTTTGGCGATCAGCGCAGGCGCCTGTCTGAACGCAGGACTGCTGTTCTATCAACTGCGCAAACAGCAGATGTATCAGCCTCAGCCGGGTTGGGCCAAGTTCGCTTTCAAACTGGTGGTGGCGGTGGCGGTGATGTCTGTGGTGCTGTTGATCGGCATGCATTTCATGCCGCCATGGGATCAAGGGCACATGCTTGAGCGTTTCCTGCGTCTGGGCGCCTTGGTCGCGGCGGGCGTGGTGTCCTATTTCGGCATGTTGCTGCTGCTCGGTTTCCGCCTGCGCGACTTCAATCGCAAGGCCTTGAGCTGAGGTTTTACCCTCTATAAACAGGCGCGGGCCGGCAGTTTTGTCGGCTCGTTCACTTTGCGTTACGGTGTTGCCTGTCGTCGACCGTCGGGTGTGGTTATAATCGACCACTTTATGAGCAAGAAGCGCGTTATGCAGCTGGTTCGAGGCCTCCACAACTTGCGCCCCCAGCATCGGGGCTGCGTCGCCACTATTGGCAACTTTGACGGTGTTCACCGTGGTCACCAGGCTATCCTGGCCCGACTGCGTGAGCGTGCGCTCGAGTTGGGCGTACCCAGCTGCGTGGTGATTTTCGAGCCGCAGCCACGGGAGTTCTTTGCCCCCGAGACCGCGCCGGCACGTCTGGCAAGGTTGCGCGACAAGCTGCAACTGCTGGCCGCCGAAGGCGTTGACCGGGTGTTGTGCCTGGCGTTCAACCAGCGCTTGAGCAAGCTCAGCGCCAGTGAATTCGTCGACACCATCCTCGTCGATGGCCTCGGCGTGCAGCATCTGGAAGTCGGTGATGATTTCCGCTTCGGTTGCGACCGCCTCGGTGATTTCGACTTCCTGTTGCAGGCCGGGCAGATGCACGGTTTTACCGTTGAAGCGGCGCAAACCGTCGAGCTGGACGGTATTCGTGTCAGCAGCACACAGGTGCGCAACGCCTTGGCTGCCGCCGATTTTGCCTTGGCCGAACGTTTGCTCGGCCGCCCGTACCGCATCGCCGGTCGCGTGTTGCACGGGCAGAAACTGGCCCGGCAACTGGGTACGCCCACTGCCAACATTCAACTCAAGCGTCGTCGTGTGCCGTTCACCGGGGTGTATCTGGTGGATGTCGACATCGACGGCAAGACCTGGCCCGGCGTCGCCAATATCGGCGTACGGCCCACGGTACAAGGTGATGGCAAGGCCCACCTTGAAGTCCATCTTTTAGATTTTGCCGGCGATCTGTATGACCGGCGTTTGACGGTGGTTTTCCACCAAAAGCTGCGTGAAGAGCAGCGCTTCGCCTCCCTGGAGGCATTGAAAACGGCGATCAATGCGGATGTCGCCACCGCCCGTGCACTAGCCGCACCTAGCGCCCATCGCTAATGAAGAGCCTTAAATGACCGACTATAAAGCCACGCTTAACCTTCCGGACACCGCCTTCCCAATGAAGGCCGGCCTGCCACAGCGCGAACCGCAGATCCTGCAGCGCTGGGACAGTATTGGCCTGTACGGAAAGTTGCGCGAGATTGGCAAGGATCGTCCGAAGTTCGTTCTGCATGACGGCCCTCCGTATGCCAACGGCACGATCCACATCGGTCACGCACTGAACAAGATTCTCAAGGACATGATCATCCGCTCGAAGACCCTGTCGGGCTTCGACGCGCCGTATGTTCCGGGTTGGGACTGCCATGGCCTGCCGATCGAGCACAAGGTTGAAGTGACCCACGGCAAGAACCTGGGCGCGGACAAGACCCGCGAACTGTGCCGTGCCTACGCCACCGAGCAGATCGAAGGGCAGAAGTCCGAATTCATCCGTCTCGGCGTGCTGGGCGATTGGGCCAACCCGTACAAGACCATGGATTTCAAGAACGAGGCCGGTGAAATCCGCGCCCTCGCTGAAATCGTCAAGGGCGGTTTCGTGTTCAAGGGCCTCAAACCAGTGAACTGGTGCTTCGACTGCGGTTCTGCCCTGGCTGAAGCGGAAGTCGAGTACGAGAACAAGAAATCCTCGACCATCGACGTCGCCTTCCCGATCGCCGACGAAGCCAAACTGGCTGCCGCGTTCGGTCTGCCGTCGCTGAGCAAGCCGGCGTCGATCGTGATCTGGACCACCACCCCGTGGACCATCCCGGCCAACCAGGCTTTGAACGTTCACCCGGAATTCAACTACGCGCTGGTTGATGTCGGCGACAAGTTGCTGGTGCTGGCTGAAGAGCTGGTCGAAGCCTGCCTGGCTCGTTACAGCCTGGAAGGTTCGGTCATTGCGACCACCACCGGTAAAGAGCTGGAACTGATCAACTTCCGTCACCCGTTCTACGACCGTCTGTCGCCGGTATACCTGGCTGACTACGTTGAACTGGGCGCTGGTACCGGCGTGGTTCACTCCGCTCCGGCCTACGGCGTGGACGACTTCGTGACCTGCAAGAAATACGGCATGGTCAACGACGACATCCTCAATCCAGTACAAAGCAACGGCGTTTACGTGCCGTCGCTGGAATTCTTCGGCGGCCAGTTCATCTGGAAGGCCAACCCGGCCATCGTCGACAAGCTGACCGAAGTCGGTGCGCTGATGCACACCACCGTCATCGAACACAGCTACATGCATTGCTGGCGCCACAAGACTCCGTTGATCTACCGCGCGACCGCGCAGTGGTTCATCGGCATGGACAAAGAGCCAACCAGCGGCGACACCCTGCGTGTGCGCTCGCTCAAAGCCATCGAAAACACCAAGTTCGTCCCGGCTTGGGGCCAGGCGCGTCTGCACTCGATGATCGCCAACCGTCCGGACTGGTGCATCTCGCGTCAGCGCAACTGGGGCGTGCCGATCCCGTTTTTCCTGAACAAGGAAAGCGGCGAACTGCACCCGCGCACCGTTGAGCTGATGGAAGAAGTCGCCAAACGCGTTGAAGTCGAAGGCATCGAAGCCTGGTTCAAGATGGACGCTGCCGAGTTGCTCGGCGACGAAGCGCCACTGTACGACAAGATCAGCGACACCCTCGACGTCTGGTTCGATTCGGGCACCACGCACTGGCACGTCCTGCGCGGTTCGCACCCGATGGGTCACGAGAGCGGCCCGCGCGCCGATCTGTACCTGGAAGGTTCTGACCAACACCGTGGCTGGTTCCACTCGTCGCTGCTGACCGGTTGCGCCATCGACAACCACGCGCCGTACCGCGAACTGCTGACGCACGGTTTCACCGTCGACGAAGCCGGCCGCAAGATGTCCAAATCGCTGGGCAACGTAATCGCGCCACAGAAAGTCAACGACACCCTCGGCGCCGACATCATGCGTCTGTGGGTCGCGTCGACCGACTACTCGGGGGAAATGGCGGTTTCCGACCAGATCCTGCAACGCAGTGCGGACGCCTATCGTCGTATCCGTAACACCGCGCGCTTCCTGCTCTCGAACCTGAGCGGTTTCAACCCGGCCACCGACATCTTGCCGGCTGAAGAAATGCTCGCGCTGGATCGTTGGGCGGTCGACCGCACCTTGCTGCTGCAGCGCGAGCTGCAAGAGCACTACGGCGAATACCGTTTCTGGAACGTCTACTCGAAGATCCACAACTTCTGCGTGCAGGAGCTGGGCGGTTTCTACCTCGACATCATCAAGGACCGTCAGTACACCACTGGCGCCAATAGCAAGGCCCGCCGTTCGGCGCAAACCGCGCTGTTCCATATCTCCGAAGCGCTGGTGCGCTGGATCGCGCCGATCCTCGCCTTCACCGCCGACGAACTGTGGGAATACCTGCCGGGCGAGCGTAACGAGTCGGTGATGCTCAACACCTGGTACGAAGGTCTGACCGAACTGCCGGCCGACGTTGAACTGGGTCGCGACTACTGGGAGCGCGTAATGGCGGTCAAAGTAGCGGTGAACAAGGAAATGGAAATCCAGCGCGCGGCGAAAGCCGTCGGTGGCAACCTGCAAGCCGAAGTGACGCTGTACGCCGAAGACGCGCTGAGCGCCGACCTGGCCAAGCTGAGCAACGAACTACGCTTCGTCTTGATCACCTCGACCGCCAGCGTTGCGCCTTTTGTTCAGGCACCTGCGGATGCGGTAACCACTGAAGTCAGCGGCCTGAAGCTGAAGATCGTCAAATCGGCCTTCCCGAAGTGCGCCCGTTGCTGGCACTGCCGCGAAGACGTTGGCGTGAACCCGGAGCATCCGGAAATCTGCGGTCGTTGCGTCGACAACATCAGCGGCGCTGGCGAGGTTCGTCACTATGCCTAATGCCGTTGGCCGTTTCGGACGGTTGAGCTGGCTCTGGTTGAGCTTGCTGGTTCTGGTCATTGACCAGGCCAGCAAGTTCTACTTCGAAGGCAAGCTCGAAATGTTCCAGCAGATTGTGATCATTCCCGATTACTTCAGCTGGACCCTGGCCTACAACACTGGCGCTGCGTTCAGCTTCCTGGCTGACAGCTCCGGCTGGCAGCGCTGGTTGTTTGCCCTGATCGCGATTGTGGTCAGTGCCGTGCTGGTGGTCTGGCTCAAGCGTCTGGGTCGCAACGAAACCTGGCTGGCCGTCGCTTTGGCGCTGGTGCTGGGCGGCGCGCTGGGTAATCTGTATGACCGCATTGCCCTCGGCCATGTGATCGATTTCATTCTGGTGCACTGGCAGAACCGCTGGTACTTCCCGGCGTTCAACTTTGCTGACAGCGCGATTACTGTTGGCGCGGTGATGCTGGCACTGGACATGTTCAAAACCAAGAAAACCGAAGAGGCCGTTCATGACTGAACAGGTATTGGCTGAGCAACGCATCGGCCAGAACACGGAAGTCACTTTGCACTTTGCATTGCGCCTGGAGAACGGCGACACCGTCGACAGCACGTTCGACAAAGCCCCGGCGACCTTCAAGGTCGGCGACGGCAACCTGCTGCCGGGTTTCGAAGCGGCGCTGTTCGGCTTCAAGGCCGGCGACAAGCGCACGCTGACCGTCGAGCCGGAAAACGCCTTCGGCCAGCCGAACCCGCAGAACGTGCAGATCATCCCGCGTTCGCAGTTCGTCGACATGGAGCTGTCACCGGGTTTGCTGGTGATCTTCAACGATGCGGCCAATACTGAGCTGCCGGGCGTGGTGAAAGAGTTCGACGACACGCAGGTGACCATCGACTTCAACCACCCGCTGGCGGGCAAGACGCTGACCTTTGACGTCGAGATCATCAACGTCAAAGCGCTGTAAGTAACACCGCTAAAACCATTGTGGGAGCGGGCTTTTGTGGTGAGGGGATTTATCCCCGATGGGGGCAAAGCCCCCCAAATCCTGACGGCGCGGTTCCAGTTAAGGCGCGTTGACTGGATTGGGGGCGCTTCGCACCCCATCGGGGATAAATCCCCTCGCCACGAAGCTTTGCTCCTACAAGGGCTGTATTGATCTAATTTCTTGCGCGCAAGACACGAGGCACAGCATGCAAATCAAACTCGCCAACCCCCGTGGCTTCTGCGCCGGCGTGGACCGGGCGATCGAAATCGTCAACCGCGCCCTGGAAGTTTTCGGGCCGCCGATCTACGTGCGTCATGAAGTGGTGCACAACAAGTTCGTCGTTGAAGACCTGCGCAGTCGCGGGGCAATCTTCGTCGAAGAATTGGATCAGGTGCCGGACGACGTTATCGTCATTTTCAGTGCCCACGGTGTCTCCCAGGCCGTGCGGACTGAAGCAGCTGGCCGTGGCCTGAAAGTCTTCGATGCCACCTGCCCGCTAGTGACCAAGGTGCACATCGAAGTGGCGAAATACAGCCGCGACGGTCGTGAATGCATTCTCATCGGCCACGCCGGTCACCCGGAAGTCGAAGGCACCATGGGCCAGTACGACGCCAGCAATGGCGGCGCGATCTACCTCGTCGAAGACGAGAAAGACGTCGCCGAGTTGCAGGTGCATAACCCGGACAAACTCGCCTTTGTTACTCAGACCACACTGTCGATGGACGACACCAGTCGCGTCATCGATGCGCTGCGTTCGCGTTTCCCGGCTATCGGTGGGCCACGCAAGGACGACATCTGCTACGCCACGCAAAACCGTCAGGACGCGGTCAAGCAATTGGCTGACGAATGCGACGTGGTGTTGGTGGTCGGCAGCCCGAACAGCTCCAACTCCAACCGTCTGCGTGAACTCGCCGAACGCATGGCCACGCCGGCCTACCTGATCGATGGTGCCGAAGATCTGCAAAAGAGCTGGTTCGACGGTGTCGAGCGGATCGGCATCACTGCCGGCGCTTCCGCGCCGGAAGTATTGGTGCGCGGCGTGATTCAGCAACTGCAGGCCTGGGGCGCAACCGGTGCCGATGAGCTGTCTGGGCGCGAAGAGAACATTACGTTCTCGATGCCTAAAGAGCTGCGCGTCCGTTCGATCTGAGGTTTTTCCCCAGCTCGCACAGCGCCTGTCCAGCTTCCTGGCTGGCCAGGCGCACGCGACCGCTCGCAGCCAGCACCACCTGGCGCTGGCTGACCGGCTCACGGGCCGAGCAAATATGTAAAGTCCCTGCCTGAAATGTCCGTCCGGGCATCAGCGGTTGCCCCAGGCTGCTGAACCTGATGTAACGACTGACCGACCAATTGCCGACAATCGGCACCTTCGCCTCACTCGCACGCTCCACCAGCAGCGGGTTGTTGGCGTCTTCCGGCCCTTTGCCGCTGACGTCCAGAATGATCCGCCAGCCCTGACCCCAGTCGCCGTTGATCCCGTGAATCACCACGCTTTGATTGCGCGTGATGGCCAGCGTGCGCGCACTGCGAATACCGTCGAGCAGCCCCTGTGCGGCTTGATCGCGATGGTTCGATTCGCGCAGCGCAGCAAACGTCGGACTGACCAGCAGCAGAACAATCGCGCCAATCGCCAGTCCCATAAGCAGTTCAATCAGGCTGAACCCCTGTTGCGGCATGAAATCTCCCTCCGTGGAGCGTGATGAACGGCGCAATCCGTGCGCCGGGCAAAGCAAATCAACCGACGCCGGCCGGTTGAATGTTCTAGTTTGTAGAAGCAGGTATAGCCGAGGGCAACGGAGGGCACCGATGGATCTTCGTACAAAAGGTTTCACGCTGATCGAGTTGATGGTCGCGCTCGCCGTGTTTCTGATCCTGATCACCCTGGCCGTGCCGACGTTCACGCGTTCGATACAGAGCAGCAAGGCCGATACCGAAATGGGTGACCTGCAACGGGCAATCAATTTCGCTCGTCTGGAGGCGATCGACCGTGGCACCACTATCCGGCTGCGACCCACTGCCGGCGGCAGCGCATGGACCGGCGAGTTGTCGGTCTACGACAGTACTGGCACTCCGGCGAATGTATTGCGGGTTGTTCCGGCGATGAGCAGCGGCGCCAGTCTGGCGCTGACCTTGGGAGTGACCGCGCTGGATTTCAACAGCCTCGGTGGGCTGTCGGCCGCGACGGCGGTGGTGATCACTTACACGCTGGGTACGCAAAGCAGGACGCTGAACGTGTGTTTGAACGGACGAATTCAATTGGGTGGAATGTGCGGATGAGGGCAGGGAGTGGCAGGGCACAGGAGGGCATGACACTGATCGAAGTTCTGGTGGCGTTGCTGATTCTTACGGTCGGGCTGCTGGGCGCGGCGGCGGTGCAACTGAATGCGCTGAAGTACACCGACAGCTCACGGATGACCAGCCAGGCTAGTTTCATCGCCTACGACATGATGGACCGCATTCGCGCCAACTCAGGCGCCGACTATACCGTCACGCCACCGACTTCGGGCAACCTCAGCGTCGCCCGCGATCAGGACCTCTACGACTTCACCAGCAACATCGTCGGTTTCGGCGGCCCGACTGCCACTGGCAGCATTACCCTCAATCAGCGCGTTTACACCATCACCATTACCTGGAGCGATGCGCGAGCGGCCAACACCGCCAGCGCCCAACGCAGCTTTGTCCTCAGTAGCCGCGCGGCGGTTGATCCGGTGGCCACGCCATGAAGCGTTGTAACCGGGGATTTGGCCTGATCGAATTGTTGATCGCACTGGCGCTTGGGCTGATTGTGGTGCTGGCCGTCGTGCAGATTTTCATTGCCGCCAAAAACACTTACGTCAGTCAGAACAGCGCCGCCGCGATGCAGGAAGACGCGCGTTTCGTGTTGAGCAAGATGATTCAGGAAATCCGTATGGTCGGCATGTTCGGCTGTCTCGGCACGATTACCGATTCCAGTTCGGCAGGGGACTTCAATGCCTCCCAGCTCACGCCGATCAGTTGGGACAACGCCAATCTCAAACTGACCCTGGTCACCGCCGATATCGGCAGCAGCGGCGGTACACCGACCTGGACGGTGGTCTCCGATTGCCGCAACAACGCAACCGCCTATACCGGACTGCGCGCGGCGGCGAGCGGGCAGATTGCCTTTCCGATTCGCCGCTTGATCTACAGCTACAGCAACAACCAGATTCTCATGGGCACCGGCAGCGGCTCGCCCACGCAGCAGGTGCTGGTCAACAATGTCAGTGCTTTCAGTGTGATGTTCGGCCTCGCCAGTTCCGCAACGGATGTGGCGGCATCGACCTACAGTGCCAACCCCAGCGATCCGGCGCGCATTCGCAGCGTCCGCCTGAGCCTGACCCTCACCGACCCGAACAATCGGGTGGCCAATCAAACCTTCAATGTGGTTGCCGCTTTGCGCAACCGCTTGCAGTGAGGGCGGGCCGATGAGGACTCCACTCCATCACCGGGCGCAGCACGGCATGGCGTTGTTGGTGTGTCTGGTGTTTCTGTTGTTGCTGACCCTGATCGGTCTGTCGTCGATGCAAAGCGCCAACATGCAGGAAAAAATGGCCGGCAGCGTCAGCCTGCGCAACCAGTCGTTCCAGACCGCCGAGGCGGCGTTGCGGGTCGGTGAAAGCGCTGTGCAACTCGACGGTTATTCGCTGGCGGTGTGCAGCGGCACCACGCAATGTGCGCCGCCGGCAGAGTCTTCGTTGATCAGTGCTGCGGGGTTCAATTCAACCTCGGGCGTGACCTGGATCGCTACCGCCAATGGCTTCTACGGTGTACAGAACATCGGCACCACGCTGACCGCCGTCAACGTGCCGAGCAACACCTCGGCGACGCTGTATCGGGTAACCGCTGTCGGCATCGCCGGCACTTCGCGTAGTGTTGTGGAGAGTGTCTATGCGAAGTATTGAGCACTGCCGGGCGCTGCTGATCGGCCTGCTGGCGTGCCTCTATCTGGCGGCGCCGGCGTATGCGTTCACACCGTCCGACTCGCCCTTGTTGAGTGCGGCCGCAGTGGCACCGAACGTGATGCTGCTGATCGACGACTCGGGGAGTATGAACAGCATCATTTATGCGGCAGGGTTCGATCCGGCCGTCGACCGCACCCCGGCCCGGCAATGCAACGCGCTGCTCGGGTTGTGCCTGAGTTCGTCGACGATCACCGGCGATTCGATATTTCTCTCCAGCCTGCCGACATCAGGGTGTTCCGGCGGTGCCTATGCTTTCTACAACAACAGCCTCGCGCCGCTGTGTCTGAAACTGCCGGACCCGGTCGGCAGCGGTAACACGCGTTATTCAGGCGATTACATTGCCTACGTCGTCAGCCTGGCCATCAACAATGGCACCCGCGATTTCACCACCGGGGCGATCCCCAATGATTATCGAATTAACGTCGCGCGCAACGTGTCGACAGCGCTGGTCACCAGCAACCGCACCTTGCGCATCGGTCTGTCGACGTTCAATCCGGTCACCAGCAACAACTCCGGTAATGGCGGCTACATTGCTCGCGCGATCAGCGATCTGGCGCCCGTCTCCGGCAGCGTCACTCAGGCGCAGGCTGATACCAACTACAACGCACTGATCTCATCGATCAACGGCTTGAGCGCCGTGGCCAATACGCCGTTGGCGGAAACCTATTACGAAATCAGCCGCTACATGCGCGGCATGGCGCCGTACTACAACAGCACGCCCGCGACCTATACCAGCCCGATTCAGTATCGCTGCCAGAAAAACTACGGCGTAGTGATCACCGACGGCTTGCCGACGTTCGACCGCACTTTCCCGAGCAACGATCCGCTGGGTGGCAGTCGCTTGCCGAACTGGGACGGCGTCAACAATGACGGCAACAACCTCAACGGTGACAACGAGGGCGATACTCTTTACCTGGACGACATCGCCAAGTTTGCCTTCGACATCGACATGCGTTCGACCGGTACCGATGCCGCCGGCAAGAGCTGGAACGCAGTGGATTTTCCCAAGCAGAACATGAACACCTACACCGTCGGGTTCACCGCCGCCAACGACATGCTTTCCGACGCCGCCAGCTACGGGCAGGGCAAGTACTACCAGGCGACCGACAGCACCGGGCTCAATGCCGCATTGTCTTCGGCATTGAGCGACATCACCTCCAAGGCCGGCTCTGGCGGCAGCGGCGTGACCAGCGGCACGACCCTGGCCAGCGGCACCAGTTACTTTCAGACCATTTACGATCCCAAGGACTGGCGCGGCACGATTAAATCCTTCGGTTTTACGGCGGCGGGTGCGGTGAATACCTCGGCGGCGCTCTGGACGACGGACACCACCATAGTGCCCGGCGCCACGGCACCGACTTATCAATCGTGGAACACCACCAGTAACGCCGCAGTCACCTTGGCCTACGGCAACTTTTCGGCTGCGCAGCAGACCACGCTGAGCCAAGGCTTGCCCACAGGCATCAGCGGGATTGATCTGGTGGAGTGGAGCAAAGGCACCAACAAGGCTGGGCTCAAGGTGCGCAGCGTATTGCTCGGCGACATCATCAATTCGCCACTGGTGCTGGCGTCGCCCACGGACAAGACCGCTTCCGACCTGTCCGGCGACAGCACGTACAGCGCTTACCTGACCACCAAAGCGGCAAACATGAATGCAAGCCTGGTGGTGAATGCCAATGACGGTTTCGTCAACGTGATCAACGCGGCCAACGGCACCCGGCGTTATGCCTACATGCCTTCCAGTGTGTTGCCGTCGTTGCGGTTGATCGCCGATCCGACCTATATCAACGGCGTCAGCCACAAGTTTCTCGTCGACGGTCAGGTCGGCGTGTTTGATGCCCAGCTCAACAGCGCCTGGAAAACCCTGGCCATCGGCGGTACTGGCGCCGGCGGCAAGTCCTTCTACGCGCTGCAACTGTTCGACGCTTCGGCAGGCAACGTATTGCGAGCGCTCTGGGAAGTCAGCGCACCGGCCACTGCCAGCACGGCGAACGCTTTCAATGATCTGGGTTATGCCTATGCGCGCCCGGAAGTGGCACGCTTGTCGGACGGTCGCTGGGCGGCGTTCATTGCCAATGGCTACGGCAGCAACTCCGGAGTCGCGGCGTTATACGTACTGGATGTGCGCGACGGTTCGCTGATCAGGAAAATCGTCATCGACAGCACGGAAACCACCAATGGCCTGTCGTCAGTGAAGCTCAAGGTCAATTCGCAGAATGTGGTGCAGGCCGCTTATGGTGGCGATTTGAAGGGGCGTCTGTGGAAGTTTGACCTCAGTGCCACATCGACGGACAGTTGGGGCGTGGCGTTTTCCGGTAAACCCTTGTTCACCACGGCGGGCGGCGCGACTCAGCCGATCACTGCACAACCGTTGTTGGCGGACAACTCACTCGGCGGCAAGCAGATCTTCATCGGCACTGGCAAATTCAACGAAACGGCGGACAAGACCAACAAAGATCTGCAGGCATTTTATTCAGTGTGGGACGCCGACGGCGGCACGGGGCAGCTCACCGTCAGCAGTTTGCAGGCGCAGGCGGTCACCGGGGTGTTTTCTGGCAGCTCCGGACAGTTCATCACCACCACGCAAAATGACACGACGTACCCGGCAGAAAAGGGCTGGTATCTGCCACTGGTGTATAACAACGCGCTGACTGGCGAGCGGGTGATCAATCAGGCCAGCCTGGTACTCGGCCGGATCGTTTTCACCACGGCGAGCGTCGACACCACCGATCCGTGTTCCAGCTTCGGCACCGGCAAACTGGTCGAACTCGATGCGTTCAGCGGTAAGATGCTCAACTACGCGGTGCTCGATACCAACGCCGATGGCGTGGTCGACAGCAACGATACGATTTCCAGCGGCGTGGTGTTTACCGGTGGCATTCCGACCCTGAATGCGATCGTCAACGGCGCCACGCGCAAGATTGTCAACGATTCCAGCGGTGGCATTACCACGCTGGTGGAGAAACCCGGCGGCGGCAGCCGTCGTATCATGTGGCGACAAATACAGTAAGCGAGAGTTTGAGGCATGCGCAGATCCAACCGAGGTTTTACCCTGATCGAAATCATGATCGTCGTTGCGATCATCGGCATCGTGATCACCATCGGCTATCCGAGCCTCACCGAGTACGTGAAAAAGGGTCGCCGTGCCGAAGTGGTATCGATGCTCTCGGAGCAGGCACAAACCCTCGAACGGTTTTACACCAAGAACAATGTCTACACCGGCATCACTGGGCTCAGCACAGGGAGCGATTTTTACACCATCACCCCGACGATCACTGACCAGACCTATCTGCTGACGGCCACGCGCAAAGCCGGCTCGGCCATGGCCACCGACAAGTGCGGGGATTTCACCCTGACCAATACCGGTGTCCGAAGCATGAACAACGCGACCACCGGGCTGACCACCAAGGATTGCTGGGGCCGCTGAGGCGCTTTCTTTCGGGCGCCTTTTGCGCCCACTGTCTTTTTTACGGTTGGATCAAACATGACCAGGCAACAGCAAGTGGTGATTGTCGGTGGCGGGGTGATTGGCCTGCTGACCGCCTACAATCTCGCCTCCAAAGTGCGCAGCGTGGTGCTGCTCGATCGTTCGAATCTCGGCCAGGAATCGTCCTGGGCGGGTGGCGGTATCGTTTCGCCGTTGTACCCGTGGCGGTATAGCCCGGCGGTTACCGCGCTGGCGCACTGGTCGCAGGATTTTTATCCACAGCTCGGCGCGCGCCTGTTTGCCGACACTGGGGTTGATCCAGAAGTGCACACCACTGGCTTGTACTGGCTGGACCTAGACGATGAAGCCGAGGCGCTGGCCTGGGCCGAGCGGGAAAACCGTCCGCTGCGGGCTGTGGATATCTCGGCGGCGCACGATGCGGTACCGGTACTCGGTGGCGGATTCTCGCGGGCGATCTACATGGCCGATGTGGCCAATGTACGCAATCCACGCTTGGTGAAATCGTTGAAGGCAGCACTGCAGGCATTGCCGAACGTGACCATTCACGAACAGTGCGAAGTCAGCGGGTTTGTCCGCGAGGGTGCGCGGGTGGTCGGCGTGAAGACGTCCACGGGCGTGATCGAGGGCGATCAGGTGGTGCTGACGGCGGGGGCGTGGAGCGGTGATTTGCTCAAGACACTGGATCTGACGCTGCCGGTCGAACCGGTCAAAGGCCAGATGATTCTCTACAAATGTGCAGCGGACTTTTTGCCGAGCATGGTATTGGCCAAGGGACGTTATGCTATTCCGCGCCGCGACGGGCATATCCTGATCGGCAGTACGCTGGAGCACGAAGGCTACGACAAGACGCCGACCGAGGTGGCGCTGGAAAGTCTCAAGGCTTCAGCGGTCGAGTTGTTGCCAGCGTTGGCGGATGCCGAGGTGGTTGGGCATTGGGCGGGGTTGCGTCCGGGCTCTCCCGAGGGGATTCCGTACATTGGCCGGGTGCCGGGGTTTGATGGCTTGTGGTTGAATTGCGGGCATTACCGCAATGGATTGGTGCTGGCGCCGGCGTCGTGCCAGTTGTTTGCCGATGTGATGCTGGGCAGGGCGCCGATTATTGATCCGGCGCCGTATGAGCCTGAGGGCCGGATCTAAAGAAAGATCAAAAGATCGCAGCCTTCGGCAGCTCCTACATTGGAATGCGTTTCCTGTAGGAGCTGCCGAAGGCTGCGATCTTTTCGCGATCTAATCCAAGCCTAACTTCTTCAGCCGATAACGCATCGACCTGAACGAAAGACTCAACCGCTGCGCGGCCGCCGTACGATTCCAGCGGGTTTCTTCCAGCGCCTGCAGAATCAGTTTGCGTTCGACGTTCTCCAGATAATCTTCCAGGTTATCGATCTGCGTCAGATCGGCAATGCCGCCTTCCGCCGCGCAATTGCCCTCGCTCAAGCGCAAATCCTCTGCCTCGATCGTGCGGTTTTCACACAGGGTATGTGCCCGCTCAAGCACGTTCTCCAGCTCGCGCACATTCCCGGGAAAGCGATAATTCTTCAACGCTTCCAGCGCCTGTGGATGCAATCGCGCGGCCGCTTGGCCGCTGTCCTTGGCCAAACGCTTGAGCATATGCGCCGCCAGCACTTCGATGTCATCACGGCGCTCACGCAACGACGGCACGCGCAGTTCGATCACGTTCAAGCGGTAATAGAGATCCTGGCGAAAACGCTCGGCCGCCACTTCGGCGTCGAGATCCTTGTGCGTCGCGCAAAGAATCCGCACATCGACCACGCTTTCCTGCTGCCCACCGACACTGCGCACGGCTTTTTCCTGGATCGCGCGCAGCAGTTTCACCTGCATCGACAGCGGCAAGTCCGCCACTTCATCGAGAAACAACGTGCCGCCGTTCGCGGCCTGGAATAGCCCCGGTTTGTCTTCGACCGCGCCAGTGAAACTGCCTTTGCGGTGGCCGAAGAATTCGCTTTCCATCAGCTCCGAGGGAATCGCCCCGCAGTTCACCGGTACGAACGGTTGGCTGGCACGTGGGCCTTGTTCGTGGATCAATCGCGCGACCAACTCTTTGCCGCTGCCGGATTCACCGCTGATGTACACCGGCGCTTGGCTGCGGGCGAGTTTGTCGATCTGTTTGCGCAGGTTACGCATCGGCTGTGAATCGCCCAGCAGCCGTCGATCAATCGAGGTGCAAACCCCGCCCACGGCCGGCATGCGCAGGGCAGCGCCGACCAGTTCGCGCAGGCGCGTGAGGTCCACCGGTTTGGTAAGGAAGTCGAACGCCCCGGCCTTGAGTGCGTTGATCGCCGTTTCCAGGCTGCCGTACGCGGTGATCATCGCCACGGGCAATTGTGGATAACGCTGCTGAATGTGCTGCACCAATTCCAGCCCCGTGCCGTCGGGCAGACGCATGTCGGTCAGGCACAGATCGAATGACTCACGGCGCAACAGTGCTTGAGCCTCCGCCAGATTGCGGGCGCTGTAGGTGTCGAGTTTCATCCGGCCCAAGGTGATTTCCAGGAGTTCGCGGATATCGGGCTCGTCGTCGACGATAAGGATTTTTTGCCGTGGGCTCGTGTTCAACTTTGTTTCCGTCCGTGAGCAAAGGTGATGCGAAAGCAGCCGCCGCCTTGGCGTGGTTTGAAGTCTAGGCGCGCTTGGTTGCTTTCGCACAGCTCACGGGACAGATAAAGCCCAAGGCCGGTGCCCTGGCTGCTAGTAGTGAAGAACGGTTCGAACAGATGGGCCTGTTCTGCGGCAGGTACGCCGGGACCGTTGTCCTGCACTTCAAGCACCGCCAACTGGCTGTCGGTGTCGACGAACAGGGACAACCAGACCTCAGCCTGATCGTGCAGCAGGGCGCTGTGGCGCCAGCCGTTGCGCAACAGATTGTCGAGAATTTGCGTGAGCTGGTTGGGGTCCATCAGCGTGGCGAATTCACCCGAGTTGATCCGCAGATGGATCTGCTGGCGCTCGGTGGCCTGTTCGCGGCTTTCGACGACGAAGTTTTCCAGCCACGGCTTGAGATCCAGCCGTTGCGGTGCACTTTGCTGACGGCGGGACAGTTGCAGGACGTTTTCGATGACTCGATTCATGCGCTGGGAGTGATCTTGAATGATCTGCGTCAGACGCCGATCGGCGCCATCGAGTTCCTCGGATTCACCCAATAGCTGCGCGGCATGACTGATAGCGCCCAGTGGATTGCGAATTTCATGGGAGATGCCGGCAGTCAGGCGCCCGAGCGCGGCAAGCTTCAATTGCTGGGCTTGCTGGGCGACTTGCGCGAGGTCTTCGAGGAACACCAGGGTTTGCTGGTTCGGGCTCTGTTCCAGAGCAATGAAGTTCGGTTGCAGTTCGAGGCCGTTACCGGGGATCTTCAGGCTTTGCGGGCGTAGGGTCGGGTTGTTCATCCACAGTTGCAGGCGATCGACCAGCGCCGGTGCGTAGTCGTCGATCAAGTGGCCCTGAAGGTGCGTTTGCGCGAGCAAGGTCTGGGCGCTGTGGTTGGCCAGTTGCACCCGTCGTTCTGCGTCGAGCACCAGAATGCCGGTGCGCATGCGTTGCAGGATCAGTGCGTTCAGTGCTTCCAGGCCGACCACCTCGCTGGCGCGCTGCTCGGCCAGTGTTTCGCTGACTTCGAGGCGACGGATCAGCCCTTGCACCAGCAGCGATGCGGCAAAACACAAGGCGCCGAGCGTGCCGGCCTGCAAGTAATCGTTGGCACTCAACGGGTGGCTGAAACCCAGCAGAAAGCTTGAACCGACAATGCCGAGGGCGCCAATGGCGGCGATCAGCAAGCCAATGCGTCGGCGCAGCAGGGTGTTGCTGATCGCGACCGAAACGATCAGCAGGTTGCCAATCGCGCTGGCGACACCGCCGGCGGCGTAGAACAGGCCGCACAGCAGCAAGACATCAACCAGCGCCAGGCTGAACAGCTGCGCCGGGCGCCGGGTGTTCTCGAGAAACACCACCAGCAAAATGTTCAGCACCAGGTACAGCCAACTGCCGCTGCGCAGCAAGTCGTCGTCGATCGACGTCAGCAGGCGGTTATCCATGTTGCTGGAGATCAGCAACACCAGGGTGATGCCGACGCTTAAACGGTAGAGATGATAAAGGCGCAGCAGCCGCTGCGCCTGTTTGCTGTCGGCGTGAGTGGCCTCAGCGATCACTGGCACCCGGGCCTTGCTCGAGGTGAGCCTGGCTGCAATACCACTGTTGTTGAACGCCGAGTGCGCGATCGCGCGGCAGATGCACGCCGCAGTGGGCGCAGCGCACCATCGGCGATGCGTCCTGCTCGCGAGGGGCACGATTGGCTTGAGAGGGCGCGGCAGGTGCCTTGAATTTACGCCACAGCCAAATGGCGGCGAAGATCACGGCAATCCAGAACAATAAACGAAGCATGATGAGCGGCTTTTCGACTGATGATCCGGCAGTTTAGCCAAGGACCCGAGCAGCGCACAGCGGATTAAAGCGCGGAAATGAAAAAGGGAGATCCGCAGATCTCCCTTTTCTGTACTGCCGGTGTAATCAGTCGAATACGCCGAAGGTCATGTAGCTGAACCACGAACGGTCAGTGTCGCTCGACTCAGGCTCAGGCTCTTCGATCACGTCGCCGTTTTCGTCTTTAGGCTTGAGCTCGTTCGGGATCGCGTCTTTCGCGTCCTGGAACTGCTTCTGCACGTCCTGGTTGGCGCGGGTCTCGCCTGGTGGCAGCGGTGGACGCGACTCGATCAGACCGAGGGTTGCCTTGCTCAGGAACGAACGGTTGTCGGCTTCGGCAACCCGTGGCACGAACTGACCGTCTTGCAGGTTCGGGTGATTCGGGTAGTTGAGTTTCAGGGTTTCCAGACTTGTGTTGGCCAGCTCGTCCAGGTGCAGACGCTGGTAAGCCTCAGTCATTACCGCCAGGCCGTCACCGACCGATGGGGTTTCCTGGAAGTTTTCCACTACATAGCGGCCACGGTTGGCAGCGGCAACATACGCCTGACGGGTCAGGTAGTAGTCGGCCACGTGGATTTCGTAGGCTGCCAGCAGGTTGCGCAGGTAGATCATGCGCTGCTTGGCGTCCGGCGCGTAGCGGCTGTTCGGGTAGCGGCTGGTCAGCTGGGCGAACTCGTTGTACGAGTCGCGCGCGGCGCCCGGGTCACGCTTGGTCATGTCCAGCGGCAGGAAGCGCGCCAGCAGGCCAACGTCCTGGTCGAAAGAAGTCAGACCTTTCAAGTAGTACGCGTAATCCACGTTCGGGTGCTGCGGATGCAAACGAATGAAACGCTCGGCGGCGGATTTTGCAGCTTCCGGCTCGGCGTTCTTATAGTTGGCGTAGATCAGCTCCAGCTGTGCCTGATCGGCGTAGCGACCGAACGGATAACGCGACTCCAGAGCCTTCAGCTTGGCTGTGGCGCTGGTGTAGCTGTTGTTGTCCAGGTCAGTCTGAGCCTGCTGATACAGCTCGGCTTCGCTGAGGTTTTCGTCTACGACTTCCTTCGATGAGCAAGCAGCGGTCAATGCGAGGATGGCGATCAGCAGCAGGTGTTTCACTTGCATGGCGGCTTGCGTCCCTATGACGGCCGCTGTCTTGGGCGGGGCCGTCCTGTTATGATGAGCGCCCCGTTGAAAAGCCTCGGGGCAAAAGACGCCGTATTTAACCACAAGCGCGCAGCCGAAACCAAAAGCTGTGCCGACGCACAGTCAGAGCATGTCCGATAAAATTGAACTTCGCGCAGAGGTGCCGTCCGAATTGGGCGGCCAACGCCTCGATCAAGTCGCTGCCCAACTCTTCGCTGAGCACTCTCGCTCGCGCCTTTCCGCCTGGATCAAAGAAGGTCGCCTGACTGTGGACGGGGCGGTCATCCGCCCTCGCGACATCGTGCACGGCGGTGCCATCCTTGAGCTGACTGCCGAGCAGGAAGCCCAGGGCGAGTGGATCGCCCAGGACATCGAGCTCGACATCGTCTATGAAGACGACGACATTCTGGTGATCAACAAGCCCGCGGGCCTGGTGGTACACCCGGCTGCCGGTCATGCCGATGGCACTTTGCTCAATGCCTTGCTGCACCACGTGCCGGACATCATCAATGTTCCGCGCGCCGGCATCGTGCATCGCCTGGACAAGGACACCACCGGTCTGATGGTGGTGGCCAAGACCATTCAGGCGCAGACAAAGCTTGTTACTCAATTGCAGAGTCGCAGCGTCAGCCGCATCTATGAGTGCATCGTGATTGGTGTGGTCACCGCCGGTGGCAAGATCAACGCCCCGATCGGTCGTCACGGCCAGCAGCGCCAGCGCATGGCGGTGATGGAAGGCGGCAAGCCTGCCGTCAGCCACTACCGCGTGCTGGAGCGTTTCCGTTCGCACACCCACGTACGGGTGAAGCTGGAAACCGGTCGTACTCACCAGATTCGCGTACACATGTCGCACATCAACTTCCCGTTGGTCGGCGATCCGGCGTACGGCGGTCGTTTCCGCATTCCGCCAGCCGCTAACCCGACCATGGTTGAATCGCTCAAGCATTTCCCGCGTCAGGCCCTGCATGCGCGCTTCCTTGAACTGGATCATCCGACGACCGGTATACGCATGAGCTGGGAATCGCCGCTGCCAGAAGATTTCGTCTGGCTGCTGACCCTGCTCAAGCAGGATCGCGAGGCCTTCATCGGATGAACTGGCTGACGCCGGACTGGCCCGCGCCGGCCAGCGTCAAAGCCTGCGTCACCACCCGCGAGGGCGGTGTCAGCGAGGCGCCGTTCGACAGCCTCAATCTGGGCGATCATGTCGATGATCGTCCTGAAGCTGTTGCCGAGAACCGTCGGCGTCTGACCGATCATTTCTCTATACAGCCTGCCTGGTTGCAGCAAGTGCACGGGATTGCCGTGGCGCATGCTGATCCGGGCACTGTTGCGACCGCCGACGCCAGTTGGACGGCAACGCCCGGTATTGCCTGTGCGGCGATGACGGCGGATTGTTTGCCAGCATTGTTCTGCGATCGTGCCGGCACCCGTGTCGCGGCGGCCCATGCCGGTTGGCGTGGTCTGGCGGCGGGTGTACTTGAAGCGACGCTCGACAGCCTTGATGTGCCGCCCAAAGACGTTCTGGTCTGGCTCGGCCCGGCCATCGGCCCGCAAGCCTTTGAGGTTGGCGCGGAAGTGCGCGAAGTCTTCATTAACCAATTGCCCGCAGCGGCAGACGCCTTTGTACCGAGCCCCAATGCCGGCAAGTTCATGGCTGATATCTATAAGCTGGCGCGCCTGCGTCTGGCTGAACGCGGTGTCACTGCTGTTTATGGTGGCGGTTTCTGCACCGTGACCGATCCGCGCTTCTTCTCCTATCGCCGTGCCTCGCGCACCGGTCGCTTCGCCTCCCTCATCTGGCTCACCCGCTAGACTGTCTGATCTGCATCAACTGCCTGACGCTTGAATCTTGCAGAATCGACCGCATCTATAGCGGTATCTGGCAGGTTTCTTTATTCAGGATGGTTTTTAGGTCCGGCCTGCTCAAAAGGAAGGTGACTTATGCGAATAGACCGTTTAACCAGCAAATTACAGTTGGCCTTGTCCGACGCGCAGTCGTTGGCAGTCGGCCACGATCATCCGGCGATTGAGCCGGCGCACTTGATGCAAGCCATGCTTGAACAGCAGGGTGGTTCGATCAAACCTCTGCTGATGCAGGTGGGCTTCGACGTCAACAGCTTGCGCAAAGAGCTGACCAAAGAGCTCGACCAATTACCGAAAATCCAGAACCCGACCGGCGACGTCAACATGTCGCAGGATCTGGCGCGCCTGCTCAATCAGGCCGATCGCCTGGCCCAGCAGAAGGGCGACCAGTTCATCTCCAGCGAACTGGTGCTGCTCGCGGCAATGGACGAGAACAGCAAGCTCGGCAAGTTGCTGCTCGGCCAGGGCGTGAGCAAGAAAGCCCTGGAAAACGCGATCAACAACCTGCGTGGCGGCGAAGCGGTGAATGACGCCAACCACGAAGAGTCGCGTCAGGCGCTGGATAAATACACCGTCGACCTGACCAAGCGTGCCGAAGACGGCAAGCTTGACCCGGTGATCGGCCGTGACGACGAAATCCGTCGCACCATTCAGGTTCTGCAACGGCGCACCAAGAACAACCCGGTGCTGATCGGCGAACCTGGCGTGGGTAAAACCGCGATCGCCGAAGGTCTGGCGCAGCGCATCATCAACGGCGAAGTGCCGGACGGCCTCAAAGGCAAACGTCTGCTCTCGCTGGACATGGGCGCGCTGATTGCCGGTGCCAAGTATCGCGGTGAGTTCGAAGAGCGCCTGAAATCGCTGCTCAACGAGCTGTCGAAGCAGGAAGGGCAGATCATTCTGTTCATCGACGAATTGCACACCATGGTCGGTGCCGGTAAGGGCGAAGGCTCGATGGACGCCGGCAACATGCTCAAGCCTGCACTGGCGCGCGGCGAGTTGCACTGCGTTGGCGCGACCACGCTCAACGAGTACCGCCAATATATAGAGAAGGACGCTGCGCTCGAGCGACGCTTCCAGAAAGTCCTGGTGGATGAGCCGAGCGAAGAAGACACCATCGCCATCCTGCGTGGCCTCAAAGAGCGTTACGAGGTTCACCACAAGGTAGCGATCACCGACGGCGCGATCATTGCGGCGGCGAAGCTCAGCCATCGCTACATCACTGACCGGCAGCTGCCGGACAAGGCCATCGACCTGATCGACGAGGCCGCCAGCCGCATCCGCATGGAAATCGACTCCAAGCCGGAAGTGCTCGATCGTCTGGAGCGTCGCCTGATTCAGTTGAAGGTGGAATCGCAGGCGCTGAAGAAAGAAAGCGATGAAGCGGCGATGAAACGTCTGGAGAAACTCCAGGAAGAAATCGTCCGTCTCGAACGCGAGTATTCCGATCTGGAAGAAATCTGGAACTCGGAAAAAGCCGAGGTGCAGGGTTCTGCGCAGATTCAGCAGAAGATTGAACAGTCGCGTCAGGAACTGGAAGCGGCACGCCGTAAAGGCGACCTGAACCGCATGGCCGAGTTGCAGTACGGGGTGATCCCGGATCTGGAGCGCAGCCTGCAAATGGTCGATCAGCACGGCAAGAGCGAAAACCAGTTGCTGCGCAGCAAGGTGACTGAGGAAGAGATCGCTGAGGTCGTGTCGAAGTGGACCGGCATCCCCGTGTCAAAAATGCTCGAAGGCGAGCGCGACAAGCTGATGAAGATGGAAAGCCTGTTGCACAAACGGGTGATCGGCCAGGAAGAAGCGGTGGTCGCCGTCGCTAACGCAGTACGGCGTTCGCGCGCCGGGTTGTCCGACCCGAATCGCCCAAGCGGCTCGTTCATGTTCCTCGGCCCGACCGGTGTTGGTAAAACCGAGCTGTGCAAGGCGCTGGCCGAATTCCTCTTTGATACTGAAGAGGCGATGGTGCGGATCGACATGTCCGAGTTCATGGAGAAACATTCCGTGGCTCGCTTGATCGGTGCGCCACCAGGATATGTCGGCTACGAAGAGGGCGGTTACCTGACCGAGGCTGTGCGTCGCAAGCCTTATTCGGTGATCCTGCTGGACGAAGTCGAGAAGGCGCACCCGGATGTGTTCAACATCTTGCTGCAAGTGCTTGAGGATGGTCGCCTGACCGACAGCCACGGCCGTACGGTGGACTTCCGCAACACGGTGATCGTGATGACTTCGAACCTGGGGTCGGTACAGATCCAGGAACTGGTCGGTGATCGTGAAGCGCAGCGTGCTGCGGTAATGGATGCACTGACGTCGCACTTCCGTCCGGAGTTCATCAACCGGGTCGATGAAGTGGTGATCTTCGAGCCGCTGGCGCGGGATCAGATCGCAGGCATTACCGAGATCCAGTTGGGTCGTCTGCGTACACGTCTGGCCGAGCGTGAGCTGAAGCTGGAACTGAGTCCAGAAGCGATGGACAAGCTGATCGCTGTCGGCTACGACCCGGTGTATGGCGCACGTCCTTTGAAGCGTGCGATTCAGCGCTGGATCGAAAACCCGCTGGCGCAATTGATCCTCTCGGGTCATTTCATGCCAGGCGACACGGCAACGGGTGTGGTCGAGAACGACGAAATCGTTTTCAACTAAGCCCAAAGGCCAATGAAAATTGGCAGGCCCCACCTTGTGGGGCCTTTTTTTTCGTTAGGCTGTTGAACTCAAAGGAAAAGGCTTGTAAAGTGCGCCCCGCAGTCAGTCGCCAAGACGGTTTCAACTCACTGAGCTGAAATCTGAAATAAGTTGCAAATCATTAACTTGAAAGCAATTTAGGGGGTTGACAGAGGTGTTCTAGGTTGTAGAATAGCGCGCCTCAGACACACGAACGCAGCGATGCGAAAGAGTGACTGGAAGCAGTAAGTTTCACCGTTGTAAATTGAAATATGTAGTTCCGTGATAGCTCAGTCGGTAGAGCAAATGACTGTTAATCATTGGGTCCCAGGTTCGAGTCCTGGTCACGGAGCCAATTTCAAGCCGGGGTATAGCGCAGTCCGGTAGCGCGCCTGCTTTGGGAGCAGGATGTCAGGAGTTCGAATCCCCTTACCCCGACCATTTTTGGGTCGTTAGCTCAGTTGGTAGAGCAGTTGGCTTTTAACCAATTGGTCGTAGGTTCGAATCCCACACGACCCACCATTTTTGAAACCAGTTAACGCTGGGATCGAATCTTAAGATCAGAGGCCAAAAGCGCTGATCGAAGAAGGCGATCTTTGAAAGGTCGCCTTTTTTTTACCGGGGTATAGCGCAGTCCGGTAGCGCGCCTGCTTTGGGAGCAGGATGTCAGGAGTTCGAATCCCCTTACCCCGACCATATTAAAAATCCTCGTATCGAAAGATACGGGGATTTTTTTTTGTCCGACAAAAACTCATTTCCCCTTCAAGTCATCATACAACCTGCCGATAGCCCGCTAACGAGAGGGGACTGCCACTGCTTCGCCCCTTGAATCTGGCCAATACAAGAATAAGGGCGTTCGTCATGTTGCTTCGTCAGTTGAATATTGCTCCCCGGGCTGCCCTGGGATTCGCCCTGATTGCGGTGTTGGTTGCCTTGCTCGGCGTGTTTGCGCTGGGGCAGATGTCGAGTATTCGCGACAGTGAGGTCGCGGTAGAAAATCAGTGGCTGCCGAGCATTCGTGGCGGCGACGAAATTCGCGAGATCATGCTGCGCATCCGCACCATCTCGTTGCGCATGGCGTTGGATCAGGATCCGAACAATATCGCCACCTACCGCAGCCAGATGGATACTCGCGACAAGGAGCTGAGCGAGAAAATCGCCGCTTACGACGAACTGGTCACCACTCCGGAAGGCCAGCAGCTCTATGACCAATTCAAAACAACCTTTGCGGCTTATCGGACCGGTATCGCTCAGTCCTTCACCCTTGCCCAGCAGGGCAAGCGCGATGAGCTGACCAAGCTGTTGCTGGTCGACATGAAAACCGTCGTCGACGGTTCCGGCAAGCAACTCAATGACCTGGCGGATCTGTTCGCCAAACAGGTCGCCGCTGAAAGCCAGAAGTCTGCCGATCATTATCAGACGTCGCGCACCATCGTCAGTCTGTTCATCGCACTGGCGGCGTTGGCCACGGTGGCGCTGGCGATGTTGCTCACGCGCAGTATCGTCCGCCCGTTGAGCAGTGCAGTGAGCGCTGCTGAAAGCGTGGCCCAAGGCGACCTGACCCGGCCGATCGAAACCCATGGCAACGATGAAGTCAGCCGTTTGCTCAAGGCCCTGGCGACCATGCAGCAGAATTTGCGCGACACACTGCAAGGCATCAGCGGTTCGGCCACGCAACTGGCCACTGCAGCTGACGAGCTCAGTGCCGTGACCCTCGACAGCACGCAGGGCCTGCAACAGCAGAACAATGAAATCGAACAGGCGGCCACCGCCGTCAACGAGATGACCACAGCCGTGGAAGAGGTGGCGCGCAATGCCGTGTCCACGTCCGATGCCACGCGGCAGTCCAGCGAATCGGCGCATTTGGGGCAGGAACGCGTCAACGAAACCGCCAGCGCGATCAGCGCACTGAGCAACGATGTGCGACACACCGGCGCATTGGTGCAATCACTGGCCAATCAGTCGCAGGACATTGGCAAAGTGCTTGATGTGATCCGGGCGATCGCCGAGCAGACCAACCTGCTGGCGCTCAATGCGGCGATTGAAGCGGCGCGAGCGGGGGAGAGTGGTAGAGGCTTTGCGGTGGTCGCCGATGAGGTGCGAGCGTTGGCTTATCGCACGCAGCAATCGACACAGGAGATCGAGCAGATGGTGCAGGGCATGCGCAGTGGTTCGAGCCTGGCGCTGGATTCGATGCAGGCCAGTGCCTCGCGTGCCGCCAGTACCTTGGTGCTCGCTGAACGTGCGGGAGAAGCGTTGTTGACCATCACGGCGTCGGTGCACGAGATTCACGAGCGCAATCTGGTGATCGCCAGTGCGGCGGAAGAACAGGCACAGGTCGCACGCGAAGTGGATCGCAATCTGGTGAACATACGTGATCTGTCAGTGCGTTCGGCGGCAGGCGCCGATCAGACCAGCGCATCGAGCCATGAACTGTCGCAACTGGCCAACGCGCTGCAAGGCATGGTGCGCCGCTTCCAGCTCTGATAAGTGGAGATCCATTGTAGGAGTGAGCCTGCTCGCGATAGCGGTGGTTTGGTCACTGAAGATGTGACTGACAGAACGCTATCGCGAGCAGGCTCACTCCTACATTTTTTGCAGTTGTCTGTGGATTTTGGGGTCAGCACAAAACAATGTGGGAGCAAGTCAGCTCCCACAGTTTTTTGTTTAGTGCAGCTTCAAACGCGGCTCAGTCCCGCGACCAATCTTGCTTCCCAGCATCAGCATCGCCGTGCGGAACGGCCCGTACAGCGCCATCTGGTGCATGCGGTACAGCGACACGTAAAACATCCGCGCCAGCCAGCCTTCGAGCATCACGCTGCCGGTCAGGTTGCCCATCAAGTTACCCACAGCCGAGAAACGCGACAGCGAGATCAACGAGCCGTAGTCGGTGTACTTGTACTCCGGCAGGGTCTTGCCTTCGATGCGCAGCTTCAGCGACTTGGCCAGCAATGACGCCTGTTGGTGCGCCGCTTGTGCACGCGGCGGCACGTTGCGATCGGTGCCCGGTTGCGGGCAGGCCGCGCAGTCACCGAAGGCGAAGATGTTTTCATCGCGGGTGGTTTGCAGAGTCGGCAGCACTTGTAGCTGGTTGATGCGGTTGGTTTCCAGGCCATCGATGTCCTTGAGGAAGCCTGGTGCACGAATACCGGCGGCCCAGACTTTCAGGCTGGCCTTGATCTCGTTGCCGTCGGCAGTAATCAGGCTGTCCGCTGTCACTTCGCTGACCGAGGCGTTGGTCATCACATTGACCCCGAGTTTCTCCAGGGTCTTGTGTACCGGCCCGCTGATACGCTCCGGCAGGGCAGGCAGCACCCGTGGCCCGGCTTCGATCAGGGTGATGTGCATGTTTTCCGGTTTGATTCGATCCAGACCATACGCCGCCAGCTCATGCGCCGCGTTGTGCAGCTCTGCCGCCAGCTCAACGCCAGTGGCGCCCGCGCCGACGATCGCGACGCTGATCTGCTCAACCACATCGGTTTGCCCGGCGTGTGCCCGCAGATAGTGATTGAGCAGTTGCTGGTGGAAACGCTCGGCCTGTTTGCGGGTGTCGAGGAACAGGCAGTGCTGCGCCGCGCCCTGGGTGCCGAAATCGTTGGTGGTGCTGCCGACGCTGATCACCAGCGAGTCGTACTGCACTTCCCGCGCGGGCACCAGTTCGACGCCGTTTTCGTCATAGGTCGCGGCCAGCTGGATTTTTTTCTGTGCGCGATCAAGCCCGCTCATGCGCCCCAGCTGGAACTCGAAGTGGTTCCATTTTGCCTGGGCAACATAGTTGAGTTCGTCTTCGGAGGAGTTCAGCGAGCCGGCGGCCACTTCGTGCAGCAGCGGTTTCCAGATGTGCGTGAGGTTGGCGTCGACCAGCATCACGCTGGCGGTGCCGCGCTTGCCCAGGGTCTTACCCAGACGGGTAGCCAACTCCAGACCGCCGGCGCCGCCGCCGACAATAACAATACGATGAGACATAGGGATAACTCGCAAGGTTTTTAAAGGAAATCGGTGCGGTTACCCAAGCGAGCGCCAAGCTGCTCATAGCGTCAGGTAACTGATAAATCGGCTCAACAGGCCCAGACCAATGGTCACTGCCAGCACCAGCACCAGGAGCATCCACGGCCGGAAAGGCCGGCGCTCGACTCGGTGTTGGGACAGTTGCAGGTACTCTTCGACATGCTTTTGGTCTTCGGGGTTCAGGCGGCTGGTCATAATGGCCTCGTCAGGTAGACGTTGCTGAATGTGAACAAGCTACAGCGGTTTTTATCCGGGGTTGAACGGAGCATAGCCGCTGTCCGGAACCGGCTCGACAGACACGCCATCATCGAGGCGAATGATCCCGCTTTGTAACACCCGCGCGGTAATTCCGCCATGCCCGCGCACGGCTTGAAACGTGCCGGGGCCGAGGTTGTTCTGCAAGCGTGCGCAGGGCTGACACCAACCGGTGGTTTCGAAGATGGCCTGGCCGATGCGAAAGCGCCGGCCCTTCAGGCTAAACAAATTGATACCGCTGATAACGAGATTGCGCCGCAGATCTTCAGGCCTGACCGGTTGATTGTCGGCACGGCCCATCAACGCGCTGATCACCGCGAGGTGTTCGAACTGAATCAGCGTCACCTGCCGCGCATTACGCACGCCGGGCCGGGCGTGATCGCCGGTCAGCCCGGCTTCGAGCCGCGCCTCGACGGCGTCCAGCTCGATCATCGGCCCACGGGATTCGGGGCGCACACCGATCCAGCGCACACGGCCGGTCTGCGGTACGTCGGCAATCAGTTGCTGAAGCGGCGTCACAGGCTGATCCCGACGTCGAAGACGATGCTGCGGCCGAGGTTGCTGCGCAGAAAATCCGGCGCATCCGGGTGGGCGAACAGCACGCGGGCGAAGGTCGGGCCGACCAGGGACAGAGAGCGCCAGCCCTGACGCAAATATTCGGTGGGCGGCGGGAAGTGGCTGTTCAAGTCGAGCACTTCGCGTTTAAGGCTGGCGAAGGCAATGATGTCCAGTTCGCCCAGATCCATGCCGCGCTCTTTGTAGTTGTGGGCTTTTTTGCGCAAAGTCGGCGCCAGTCGCATAAGGAATTCATTAGCCGGGATGCGCTTGGGCTTGGCTTCACGTCGCACCAGTTGGCTGAGCGAAAAAGCGCTGCGCCGGCGCTGCAGTTCGTCGCGCCATTCGTCGTTGAGGCGACGGCCTTCATCGAGGACGAAAAACACTTCGAAATTGGCATCACGAAACAATACGTCCGGCGGCTCGCCGGCCGGCGCGAATTCGTCGGCGCGGTAGGGAATGTTCAGGCCTTGCAGCAGGCGCTGGCAGACCCAACGCTCACGCTCCCATTTGCGGGCATTGGACAGGAACGCGTTGGCTTGCTCGGCCGCGATGGTCAGCAGGCGTAAATAATCTGAGTCATCCATAGGCCCAAGCTTAGCGTTCAAATGCGACTAGCAGAAAGCTTTGCTTGCACCGCCCGTTCACCTCGCCCTTGTAGGAGCTGCCGAAGGCTGCGATCTTTTGATTTTTCATTTAACAGCATGATCAAAAGATCGCAGCCTGCGGCAGCTCCTACGGGGGGATGTCGATGGAGGGTGAGGGAGTCATGATTGGGGCTGAACTGCTTTCGACGGCAAGTCTGACATTCGGTTGGCTGATTTACTTGCCGGTGCTGCTTTGGGCGGTCGTGCGGGCGCCGTGGGTCGAGCTGTTCAGTGACAGCCGTCGTCAGCATCTGTTGTTCGGCACGGTGTTCGCGTTGTTTCTGCTGTGGCTGGTGCGCAGGGATTTCGACACCGGCGTGTCTTATCACTTCATCGGCATGACCGCCGTGACATTACTGCTGGACTGGCCGTTGGCGATTGTCGGCGGCCTGGTCGCGCAACTCGGTCTGGTGCTGCTCGGGCGCCAGGATCTGCTGGCCCTCGGGGTCAACGGTTCGCTGTTTATTCTGTTGCCGGTGCTGATCACCGAGTGCGTGGCGATTCTGGTCGAGCGTGCGCAACCGCGTAATCCTTTCGTTTATATCTTCTGTTCGGGGTTTCTGGCTGCCGCGTTGTCGGCATTGCTTTGCCTGCTGCTGAGCCTGACGTTGCTCTGGTATGACGGCATCTTTGCCATGCCGGAATGGCTGGAGGATTTCATCGGTTACCTGTGGCTGATCATTTTCCCTGAGGCGTTCATCAACGGCATGGTCATCAGCGCGCTGGTGGTGTTCTGCCCGGAATGGCTGGAGACCTTCAATCGCACGCGCTACCTTTCGGCACCGTGGAAGGACGACGATCCCAAGCCTTGATCCACATCAAACCGACCACGCAGACAAAATCTCATGCTCAGTCAAATCCCTTCAGGAGCTGCGGCATGAGTGTGTACGAGTGGGCGAGGCAGGAAACCCGGCAGAGTCTGGACATGGCGCAAGAGGTCGGGTTTGACCCCGGTTTGAGTTTGCGCGCCTTGCTCAGTGCCGTGGTGCAGCAGAGCAAGGCGGTGCGCAATGCCGAAGACCTGGCTGACGAGTTGCGCTTTCTCGCGGAAAACCTCGACGACGAACAGGACTACGGCTTTATGCGGCCCTGACCGCGATCAGTGGCGCGGATCGAAATCGCCGGAAAACAGTTCGTCTTCCGCATCCGGTGCCACCGGAATCTTGTGTTCTTCCGACGCCCAGGCGCCGAGGTCGATCAGTTTGCAGCGATCGGAACAGAACGGGCGAAACTTGTTTTCAGCGGTGAACTCAACGGGCGCGCCGCAGGTTGGGCATTCAACGGTAGGAATCTGGCTCATGCTTGGCCTCCGGATAAAGTCAGGTAAAAGTGATGCAGACGCTCGACTTCGCTGTGCAGCCAGGCGAGGTCGCGGTCGTTGACCACCACGTCGTCGGCGCGGCTCACGCGGTCTTCACGGCTCGACTGGGCCTTGAGGATCGCCTGAACCTGCTGTTCGCTGGTCTGGTCACGCTGCAAGGTACGTTCGATCTGCAATTGTTGCGGGGCGTCGATCACCAGGATGCGCTGGGTCATCGCGTATTGCCCGGATTCGATCAACAGCGGCGACACCAGAATCGCGTAAGGCGATTTTGCCAGTGCCAGGTGATGAGCGATTTCCTCGGCGATCAACGGAT
Organism: Pseudomonas sp. PB103; assembly: GCF_009764635.1. NCBI lineage: Bacteria > Pseudomonadati > Pseudomonadota > Gammaproteobacteria > Pseudomonadales > Pseudomonadaceae > Pseudomonas > Pseudomonas sp. PB103. The sequence continues at coordinate 57,611 of NZ_RWIL01000013.1, forward strand.
GCAGCAAGGCTTCGAGCCAACGCCGCTGCTCTGCAATCTCGAAGATCAGTTTGCGCAGGGCCGCACGGTCCAGCGTGCCGTCAGCTTGTAACACGCCGGGGCCGAAATGCTCGGCAATCTTTGCCAGCGCCGGGCGGCCAGGCTCGACCACCCAGCGCGCCGCGTGATCGGCATCCACGACATGAATGCCGAGGTCGATAAAGTGTTGGGCGGCTGCGCTCTTGCCGCTGCCGATGCCGCCGGTCAGGCCGAGAATCCAGGGTTTTTCCACAGGGGTATTCATTTCAGACCGACAAACTGCCAATAGAAGTCGGTTATTTGACCACCCCAGAGCAAGGCAATCCAGCCGGCAATTGCCAGATAGGGGCCGAAGGGGATCGGTGTCGAGGTTTCCTGCTTGCGCAAACGCAACAGAATCACGCCGATGATCGCCCCCACCAGCGACGACAGCAGGATGGTCAGCGGCAGAATCTGCCAGCCGCCCCACGCGCCAAGCAATGCCAGCAGCTTGAAGTCACCGTGGCCGATGCCGTCCTTGCCGGTCAGCAACTTGAACAGCCAGAACACCGACCACAGCGCCATGTAACCGGCCACCGCGCCCCACAGAGCATCGTGCAACGGCACGAACAGCCCGAAACTGTTGACGATCAATCCCAGCCACAGCAACGGCAGCACCAACACATCGGGCAGCAATTGATGCGCGGTGTCGATCAGGCTCATCGCCAGCAAGCCCCAGGTGAGGAAGATCAGCAGGCACGCCGGCCAGCCGAAACCGAAATGCCAGGCGATGAAGGCCGAGAGCAGCCCACACGCCAGCTCGGTCAGCGGGTAACGTTTGCTGATCGGTGCCGCGCAGGCCGAACAGCGCCCGCGCAGCCACAGATAACTGAGCAGCGGAATGTTTTCCCACGGACGAATACGGTGCCCGCAGTGCGGGCATTCGGAGTGCGGCAGCATCAGGTTGTAGGTCGGCAGCGACGTTTCGCCGGGCAGGCCGAGCACGTCGTGGGCCTGCTGGCGCCAATCGCGCTCGAGCATTTTCGGCAAGCGCCAGATCAACACATTGAGAAAGCTGCCGACCACCAGGCCCAACAGCAGCGCGGTGCAGACAAAAGCCAGCGGGTACAGGGCAAACAGTTCGTCGATAGGCATGTCAGATCGCTGAGCCGAGTTGGAAGATCGGCAGGTACATGGCCACCACCAGCCCGCCGACGATCACCCCCAGCACGACCATGATGAACGGTTCCATCAGGCTGGTGAGGTTGTCGACCATGTTATCCACTTCCTCTTCGTAGAACCCTGCAACTTTGTCGAGCATCTCGTCGAGTGCGCCGGACTCCTCGCCGATGGCGGTCATCTGCACCGCCATGTTCGGAAACACCCCGGTGGTGCGCATGGCGAAATTCAGCTGCATGCCGGTGGCGACATCCTGGCGAATCCGCAGTACCGCGCGTTTGAACACCACATTGCCGGTGGCGCCGGCCACCGAGTCGAGCGCCTCCACCAATGGCACCCCGGCAGCGAACGTGGTCGACAGGGTCCGGGCGAAACGGGCGACGGCGGACTTGTACATCAGCGTGCCCACCAGCGGCAACTTCAACAGCCAGGTGTCGCGACGGTCGCGCAAGGCCTGAGATTTCTTCAGTCCATGGCGGGTGCCAAAAATCGCCACCACCATCAGCCCGAGCAGTGCCCACCACCATTGCTGCATGAATTCCGAAAGGCTGATGACCATCAGCGTGAAGGCCGGCAACTCGGCACCGAAACCTTTGAACACCGACTGGAACTGCGGCACCACTTTGACCAGCAGAATCCCGGTGACGACTGCTGCCACCAATACCACGGCCGTGGGGTAGGTCATGGCTTTCTTGATCTTGGCCTTGAGCCGTTCGCTTTTTTCCTTATAGGTGGCGACACGCTCCAGCAAGGTATCGAGGGCGCCGGACTGTTCGCCGGCATCGACGAGATTGCAGTACAACTCGTCGAAGTACTGCGGCTTCTTGCGCAACGCCGTGGCGAAGCTGTTACCGGCAGCGACCTCCTGTTTCACTTCGTCCACCAGTTTGCGCATGGCCGGGTTTTCGAAGCCTTCGCCAATGATGTCGAACGACTGCAGCAGCGGCACGCCGGCCTTCATCATGGTCGCCATCTGCCGGGTGAACAGGGCGATGTCCTGGGCCTTGATGCGTTTGCCGAGACTCAGCAAGGACACCGATTTCTTGCGCACCTTGCCCGGGTTGATCCCCTGTTTGCGCAGTTGCGCCTTGACCAGTGCGGGGTTCTGCCCGCTCAACTCACCGGTGATTTTGCTGCCTTTCCTGTCCGTGCCTTCCCAGGCATAGACATTCATTTTCGCTGCCTTGACCGCCATGTTCAGTCCTTGGTGACCCGGTTGATTTCTTCAAGGCTGGTGATGCCTTGCATGGCCTTGTGCAGGCCGGAGGTGCGCAGGTCATCAAAGCCGTCGCGGCGCATTTGACTATCGATTTCCAGCGAGTTGCCTTCGGCCATGATCAGCCGTTGCAGCTCAGGTGTGTTTTTCACCACTTCATAAATCCCCACGCGACCCTTGTATCCGCCGTTGCAATGATCGCAACCGACCGGCTCGTAGATCGTGAAATGGCCGATGCGTTCCTCGGGGAAACCTTCCTTGATCAGGGTTTCCCGGGGGATCTCGATCGGCCTTTTGCAATGGCTGCAGAGTTTGCGCGCCAGCCGTTGGGCAATGATCAGGCTGACCGAAGTAGCGATATTGAACCCGGGAATGCCCATGTTGTGCAGGCGCGTGAGGGTTTCCGCTGCGCTGTTGGTGTGCAGGGTCGAGAGCACGAGGTGGCCGGTCTGCGCAGCTTTGATGGCGATTTCGGCGGTTTCCAGGTCGCGGATCTCACCGACCATGATCACGTCCGGGTCCTGTCGCAGAAACGAGCGCAGCGCCTGGGCAAAGTCGAGCCCTTGCTTGGGATTGACGTTGACCTGGTTGATGCCTTCCATGTTGATCTCCACCGGGTCTTCGGCGGTGGAGATATTGATGTCGACGGTGTTGAGGATATTCAGGCCGGTGTACAGCGACACGGTTTTACCCGAGCCCGTGGGGCCGGTGACCAGAATCATGCCCTGCGGCTGCTTGAGCGCGGCCATGTACAAGTCTTTCTGTGCCGGCTCATAACCGAGGGCGTCGATGCCGATCTGCGCACTGGACGGGTCGAGAATCCGGATCACCACTTTTTCCCCCCACAGCGTGGGCAGCGTGTTGACCCGGAAATCGATCGACTTGCTCTTCGATAGGCGCATTTTGATCCGCCCGTCCTGGGGCTTGCGCCGTTCCGAGATGTCGAGGCTGGCCATGACTTTCAGGCGCGCGGCGATGCGTCCTGCCAACTGCACCGGTGGCTTGGCCACTTCGCGCAGGATGCCGTCGGTGCGCATCCGCACCCGGTAGTTTTTTTCGTAGGGTTCGAAATGCAGATCGGAAGAGCCGCTCTTGATCGCATCCAGCAGCATCTTGTGAACGAAGCGCACCACCGGCGCGTCGTCGGCGTCGAGTCCGCCGATGGCGTCCTGTTTGCTGTCGTCGATGGATTCGACATCGAGGCCGTCGAGGTCGACGTCGGCCATGTCTTCGATGCCGGAGGCGTGGGTGTCGAAGAATTTTTCGATGGCATCGGTGAGTTTGTCGTCCTCCACCAGAATGGCTTCGGTGCTCAGGCCGGTGCTGAACTGGATGTCGTTGATCGCTTGATGATTGCTCGGGTCGGAAATGCCCACGAACAGTTTGTTGCCACGCCGCCACAAAGGTAGCGCGTGGTGCTGGCGCACAAGTTTTTCGCTGACCAGGCCTTTGGGCTGGGTTTCCTTGTCGAGGCAGTTGAGGTCGAGAAACGCCATGCCGAAATGCTCTGACGCGATCTCGGCTACCTGCCAGCCCTTCACCAGCTTGTTCTGCACCAGGTAACTGACCAGCGACAGGCGATTGCGCTGGGCTTGCTGCCAGGCTTGCTGGGCACTTTTTTCCGTGAGCAGTTCGGCCTGCACCAATTGCTTGGCCAGACCGCTCAGAGCGATGTCATTCATGGGGATTCCGCACGCTTGCCGTTCATGACTTATAGCCTAGTCAAGTGACAGCGCCAAACACGTCGGGTGCAGGTGACAAAAAGTGTCAGATAGTGCGGTTAGAGGTTGTAGGAAAGGGCGCGGCAGCGGATGGGTGCCCAATGACTGGGGCCTGAAGGCATTGGCATGGGCTATGCTGCGTCCTTTGCAGATCATGAGATTTCGACTCATGCATGGAGCGTGTCTATGAAAAAACAACAAGGTTTCACTCTGATCGAGCTGCTGATCGTTGTGGCGATCATCGGCATTCTGGCGACCATCGCCTTGCCGCAGTATTCCAAGTATCAGGCGCGGGCCAAGGTCACGGCAGGGATTGCCGAGGCGTCGGCGCTCAAAGTCAATTTCGAGGACGTCATCAATGCCGGGTCGACCGATCCGAGCCTCACCAACGTCAACGCCGGGACCGCCGCGACACAGAATTGCACCTTGACGGCCGCCGGTAAGGTCGCCGATGGGACGGGCACCATTACCTGCACCTTGCTCAACGCGCCAGCGCCGGTATTGGGTCAAACCGTCACCCTGACCCGTAGCGCCACCACCGGCTGGACTTGCAAGTTCTCCGGCTCCAAAGACTACACAACCACCAGTTGCCCAGGGGTGTAACCACACGGCGTCAGACTGTAGCTGTAGAAAAAATGCCCCGCACTGTCGGGGCATTTTCTATTGTCTGGTGCTTCACAAAAGCTTCAATATTTTCAGCGTGTTAGGAACTTTCCAAAAAACCGTAACTTGCATGTAGATAAACCGAAGGTCATGCAAAATGCATGATTTCGAAAATTTGGCTAATTCATATCTCATTGATTTATAAGGAGATTATCGATTTTCAAAAGTTGGCACAGCGTTCGCAACTACCTTGGTAACCCTGCTGACAAGACACGCAGCAGACTTTCCAGAAAAACAGGAGTTACTCGTATGAAGAAGTTCGCTATCACTGCCGCTGCTGCTACCGCGCTGACCCTGACCATGACCGGCGCTTTTGCACAAACCACCCAGGCTACCCAGGCTCCAATGACTCTGGCCGCCGGTGAAATGACCAAGGCTAAAGAAACTACTTCCGATACCTGGATCACCACCAAAGTCAAAAGCGACCTGGTCACCGAAAAAGGCATCCCAGGCACCGACATCAAAGTAGAAACCAACAAAGGCGTTGTTTCGCTGTCGTCGACTGTAGCTGTGACCGAAGCTCAGAAAACCACCGCCGTGAACATCACCAAGAAAATCAAAGGCGTCAAAGCGGTCTCCGCTGATGGCCTGAAAGCCGAGTAAGGCATGACTTCTCGCCTGGACCGGGAGAAGGCGCGACAGACGGGCCGAGCCATACGTCTGCCGCAACTTTAGAGTTCATGCGAACGGTCACACGGATGTGACCATTACGGGCCCCGGCACTTGTGTCGGGGCCTGTTCTATTTGTTAAAGGCAAAAGATCGCAGCCTGCGGCAGCTCCTACATTGGAATGCGTTTCCTGTA
>NZ_RWIL01000156.1:0-6511 GCF_009764635.1 Pseudomonas sp. PB103
ATCTTAAACATCAAAAGATCGCAGCCTTCGGCAGCTCCTACAGAGGTGGAAAGGCGGGAAGCAGATGGCAAAAAGGCCGCCTGAACTTCGTGAGTTCAGGCGGCCTTTTGTTCTTCAGCGTTTACGCCTGCGCAGCCAGCTTCTTCTGCTTCGCTCGACGCGACATCATGTTCAACACCTCAATACCCGCCGAGAACGCCATGGCCGCGTACACATACCCTTTCGGTACGTGGGCGCCAAAACCTTCGGCGATCAGGGTCATGCCGATCATGATCAGGAAGCCCAAGGCCAGCATCACCACCGTCGGATTGTCGTTGATGAACTTGGCCAGCGGCTCAGCCGCAAACAGCATCACCAGAACCGACACCACCACCGCGATGACCATGATCGGCAAGTGCTCGGTCATGCCGACAGCAGTAATGATGCTGTCGATCGAGAACACCATGTCGAGCATCAGGATCTGCCCGATTGCAGCGGCAAAGCCCAGGGTCACGGTCGACGTCGCGGACTTGGGATCTTCCGGCGCCGGGTCCATGCTGTGATGGATCTCGGTGGTGGCTTTCCACACCAGGAACAGACCACCGGCGATCAGGATCATGTCCTTCCACGAGAACGCCTGGCCAAGAACTTCGAACACCGGCTCGGTCAACTGCACGATGAAGGCAATGGTGCTCAACAGCGCCAATCGCAGGATCAGCGCCATGCCGATACCGATGCGCCGCGCTTTCTGCCGATGTTGCTCGGGCAGCTTGTTGGTCAGGATCGAGATAAAGATCAGGTTATCGATGCCAAGCACGATCTCCATCACCACCAATGTGGCCAAAGCTACCCAGGCAGCGGGGCTGGCGGCGAGTTCTAACAGATATTCCATGGGTCAGTCCTGACTCTGTGTACGAAAATTAAATGGTCTTGGACGAAGATTCGGATTGTTCCGCGTCTTTTTCCGCTGTTTCTTTTTTCTCGATCAACCCGCCAGTGGCATCGCTCAGGGCTTGCTCGGCAGCCTTGTGGGTATCGTCAATCGCCTGTTTTGCGCTTTCGGCGGCTTTGCCCATCAACTGTTGGGCGCTTTTTTCGGCCTGATCGCAACCTGTCAGAACCAGTAAAGACGTAAACAACAACAGTGCCGCAGTTTTAAGTTTCATGATGCTTCCTTGATTAAACAGACAGGGTCACCGGACCGGCCGTCGATGGCTGGGCATTCTAGAGAGGCAAACACTTCAGGAAAATTCGTATTTTTACCGGCTATAATTCGGTTTTTACGAATCCACAGATTAACAATGTAGGAGCTGCCGAAGGCTGCGATCTTTTGATCTTTTCTTTTAGAAGCAACATCAAAAGATCGCAGCCTTCGGCAGCTCCTACAGGGGAGGCGCATGCTCAATTATCGACAGTTGCATTATTTCTGGGTGGTGGCGAAGACCGGCAGCATCGTGCGCGCCTGCGAACAACTGAATCTGACGCCACAGACCATCAGCGGGCAGATTTCCTTGCTCGAACAGACGTATGGCATCGAGCTGTTTCGCCGCGTTGGCCGGCAACTCGAATTGACCGAGGCCGGTCGTCAAGCCTTGCCGTATGCCGAACAGATGTTCCAGCTCGGTGGCGAGCTGGAGCTGATGCTGCGCGCGCAGCCCAATGAGCAGCAGATCCTGTTTCGCGTTGGCGTGGCTGACGTGGTGCCGAAATCGATTGTTTATCGCCTGATTGCGCCGACCATGGAGTTGAACGAACCGCTGCGCATCACATGTCGCGAGGACAAACTCGAACGCTTGCTGGCAGATCTGGCGATTCAGCGCCTGGACCTGGTGATTTCCGACAGCCCGATGCCCTCGCACCTCGACATCAAGGGCTACAGCCGAAAGCTGGGGGAATGCGGCATCAGCTTTTTCGCCACCGCTGCATTGGCCGCCAGGTATGGAGAGGATTTCCCGCGCAGCCTGCACGGTGCGCCGCTGTTGATTCCCGGCCCGGAAACCGTGGTGCGCAGCCGCTTGCAACGCTGGTTTGCCGAGCAACAGATCCAGCCGAAAATTGTCGGCGAATTCGACGACAGCGCCTTGATGCAGGCCTTCGGACAGTCTGGAAGCGGGATTTTTATCGGCCCCAGCGTGATTGCCGAGGAAGTGAAGCGCCAATGCGGCGTCGAACTGATTGGCCAGACCGATGCGGTGACCGAGTCGTTCTATGCCATTTCGGTGGAGCGCAAGGTCAAGCACCCCGGCATCGTTGCGATTACCGAAGGTGCCCGACGCGAGTTGTTTACGGCGTTATGAAGGCTCGGCGCACAGGTCGCGCGGCTTGAGTGTCATCAGCACCATGGCGAGGAACACCGACAGCAGAATGAAACCGGCGGCGGCAAAGCCGAGAAAACCCAGCCCCGCACTGTCGATGACCCGGCCACCGACCATCGCGCCCAGGCCGATCCCCAGGTTAGCCCCGGCGATGTTCAACGAGGCCGCGAAGGCCGGCGCTTCCGGCGCGGCTTTCATCAGGCGTACGTGACTGACCAGAAACAACGCGGCCTGAGTAATACCCCAGATCCCCATCGCCACCGCCAGCCCCAGCGGCGAATGAATGTTCGGCACCAGCGACACCATGCCGGCGATCATGAACGCACAGAACAACACCGACGCCCCCAGCGGATGGCGGTCCACTGCACGACCGCCCAGCGAGTTGCCGATCAGCCCGACGGCGCCGAAGCCCATCAGACACCAGCCGACCACGGTGCCGTTGAAACCGGCCAGACGCTCAAGAATGTCGGCGAGATAGGTGTAAGCGGTAAACATGCCGCTGAACACCAGAATCGACAGCACGATATGGCCGATCATCAACGGGCTGCGCAGAATCTTGAACTGCGAGCGGAAGCTCACCTGATGCTGGTGCAAACTGGTTTTCGGCAAGTAGACAAACAGCAGCAAAGCCTTGGCAAAGGCGATCACCGCCAGAATGCCGAAGGCACTGCGCCAGCCGAATGCATCGGAAATCAGCGTGCCGACCGGAATGCCGAACACCGTGGCGCAGACAATACCGAAACCGATCTTGGCGATCGCACGACCGGCGAAATCCGGGCCAACGATGTCCACCGCCGTCTCACTGGCCAGCGCCCAGAACACCGGCAAACCGAGCGCGGGGATCAAGCGGGCAAACGCCATCACCCAGATATTCGGCGCCAGCGCCGCGACGGTATTGGCCAGGCCAAACATGATCAGGATGCTGATAAACAGCTTGCGCCGCTCGAAGCGGGCGAAATACGCGGTCAGGAAAGGCCCGAACAGCGCCACGGTAAAGGCGAACAGCGTCACCAGCAAACCGGCCTGGGGGATGGTCACTTCGAGGTCTCGGGCTATCGCCGGCAGCAGGCCGACGATAACGAATTCCGTGGTCAGCACGGTAAAACCGGCGGCGGACAACAGAAGAATGGGCAACAGCATGGCAACTCCAGCAAAACGACGACACCAGCGTTGACCCGAGGGCCCGCTGGCAGAACTTGAAAATAAGGATGCGCAATCTTAACAGAGTGTGTCCGGGCTGACTTGCACAAACCTGCCGACTTTGTTGCCTGATCCGGTGGCAGATCGTCACACGCCTGAAGGATGGGACTTACGCTGTGATAAAGTCCGCGCCCTGAAAAACGTACAGCTTGTTCAACGATCGGTTTATTGACGTTGAAAGCGCTTCAATCCTTTCGGTTCGTGACGCTGGCCTGCCCCCGATTCGCCGGCGCTTTCATGCAACCCGCAGCCTATAAAAAATCAGAGATGCCGCTATGACTGCTTCATCCCCTTCTGTCTTGCAACGTCTGAAGAACCTGAGCCTGGTCGCACAGATCCTCATCGGCCTGATTGCCGGTATCGCTTTGGCGATGTTTGCCCCGCAAGTGGCGAAAGACACCGCGTTCATCGGCAAGGTATTTGTTTCGGCGTTGAAAGCCGTGGCACCGATTCTGGTGTTCGTGCTGGTGATGGCTTCGATTGCCAACCATAAACACGGCCAGGAAACGCACATTCGGCCGATTCTGTTCCTGTACTTGCTGGGCACGTTCGCCGCCGCAGTGGTGGCTGTGGTTGCCAGCATGGCATTCCCGTCGCATCTGGTTCTGGCCACCGAAAACGTCGCGGTGACTGCGCCGGGCGGCATCGCTGAAGTGCTGCAGAGCCTGCTGCTGAGCGTGGTGGACAATCCGGTGAAGGCGCTGATCGAAGCCAACTTCATCGGCATTCTGGCCTGGGCCATCGGCATGGGTGTGGCGATCCGGCATGCCGGCGACACCACCCGTGAAGTGCTCGGTGATCTGTCCAACGGCGTGACCCTGATTGTGCGCGTGGTGATTCGCTTTGCCCCGCTGGGCATTTTCGGCCTGGTCGCCTCGACGCTGGCCACCTCCGGTTTCGGCGCGCTGATCGGCTACGCGCACCTGCTCGCCGTGCTGCTCGGCTGCATGCTGTTCGTGGCGCTGGTGATGAACCCGCTGATCGTGTTCTGGAAACTGCGCCGCAACCCGTACCCGCTGACCCTCAAGTGCCTGCGCGAAAGCGGTATCACCGCCTTCTTCACCCGTAGCTCGGCGGCGAACATTCCGGTCAATCTGGAATTGAGCAAGCGCTTGGGCCTGCACGAAGACACTTACTCGGTATCGATTCCACTGGGCGCGACCATCAACATGGCCGGCGCGGCAATTACCATCACTGTGCTGACCCTGGCTGCCGTGCATACTTTGGGCATTGCGGTGGACATCCCGACCGCGATTCTGCTCAGCGTGGTCGCGGCCATCTGCGCCTGTGGCGCTTCGGGCGTGGCCGGTGGTTCGTTGCTGCTGATTCCGCTGGCGTGCAGCCTGTTTGGCATTCCAAGTGAAATCGCCATGCAGGTGGTGGCGGTCGGTTTCATCATTGGTGTGTTGCAGGATTCTGCCGAGACGGCGCTGAACTCCTCCACCGACGTGCTGTTCACCGCTGCGGCGTGCCTGGGCGAAGAAGCGAAAGCCCAACGCGCTTGAAGATCAAAAGATCGCAGCCTTCGGCATCTCCTACATCTGGAATGCGTTCCCGGTAGGAGCTGCCGAAGGCTGCGATCTTTTGCTTCAGCCAACAAAAAGCCCGCCAAGGCGCAAACCTTGGCGGGCTTTTTGTTGCCGGAAGTTTTAGAACGCGCCCATGTAATCGCGTTTACCCACTTCAACACCGTTATGACGCAGCAGCGCATACGTGGTGGTGACGTGGAAGAAGAACTGCGGCAGGCCGTAAGTCAGCAGGTAAGCCTGGCCGCTGAAGCGCTTCTCTTTCGGCGTGCCCGGACGGGTAACGATTTCGATGCCTTCCTTGCCATCGATCTGCTCTGGCTTGATCTCGCCGATGTAAGCCAACACCTTGGTGATCAAGGCTTGCAGTTCGGCGAAGGTGGTTTCGGTATCGTCGTACTTCGGCACTTCTACTTCAGCCAGACGCGAGGAAACGCCTTTGGCGAAGTCCACCGCGATCTGCACCTGACGGGTCAGCGGGAACATGTCCGGAAACAGACGCGCTTGCAGGAATGCGTTCGGGTCAATGTTTTTCTCGGTGGCGTGGGCTTCAGCCTTTTTCAACACATCGCTCAAAGCGTTGAGCATTTGTTGAAAAACCGGGACGGATGCGGCGTACAGGGAAATAGTCATGGCAGTCTCGTGTGGTGGCTGGGTGGAACAAGGAGGCGATTATAGCCATGCTTGATGACCACACGGCTTGCCTTTTGTTAGGCAAGGATTAGGCTAGGCGCCTTCGACTGCTGAGGGAACGCGCGATGACCACCGAACATGAATCCACCTTCGACGAGCCTCGGCTCAACGCCACGGAAATCCGCATTCTCGGTTCGCTGATCGAGAAGCAGGCGACCAGCCCGGAAACCTATCCGCTGACGCTCAACGCGCTGGTCACGGCGTGCAATCAGAAAACCAGCCGCGAACCGGTGATGAACTTGACTCAAGGTCAGGTCGGCCAAAGTCTGCGAGCCCTTGAAGGTCGCGGTTTCGCCAAGCTGGTGATGGGCAGTCGCGCCGACCGCTGGGAGCACAAGGTCGACAAGGCGCTGGAACTGGTGCCGGCGCAGGTGATTCTGACGGGATTGTTGTTTCTGCGCGGCCCGCAAACCATTAACGAACTGCTGACCCGCAGCGGGCGCATGCATGATTTCGAAGATGCCGAGCAGGTGCTGCATCAGCTTGAGCGTTTGATTGCGCGGGGGTTGGCGGTGCTGATTCCGCGTCAGGCCGGGCAACGCGAAGATCGTTACACCCATGCCTTGGGTGATCCGGCGGATATCGAGGCGATCATGGCGGCGCGGCAGAATCCATCGGATCGCGGCGCAAGCAGCGGCGTGTCAGTCGAGCGTATCGAAGAGCTGGAAGCGCGGATCGCCGCACTGGAAGAACGCCTGGCGCGCCTCGAATAACAACCACAAAACCCCTGTAGGCCTTCGCCTGCTCGCGATAGCGGTGTGTCAGTCAAACACGATGTGACTGACGCACCGCTATCGC
>NZ_RWIL01000157.1:0-79644 GCF_009764635.1 Pseudomonas sp. PB103
GCCCGCGATGAGGCCGTCACTTTCAGCATTTTTGGTGACTGACACGCCGCCTTCGCTGGCAAGCCAGCTCCCACAGGGATCTTCGGTGATCTGAAGCTCACCAACGCATACGCACACCCAGGCTGCCAATCAGGCCATTCAAATCGTTGTCGTCGACATCGCTGCTGTAATCGGCACTCACGTACAGACTCACCGACGGTGTCATCCGCGCCACCAGTCCCAGGCCCAATTCAACGGTCGACGACTTGCGACTGCTGCTGATCTTGTCGACCTGATCGAGCGTCACCGTATTGCCGGTGTACACCGTGTGCCAGAGGTTGGTGCGCACGTACGGTTCGACCGGCAGACCGTTCAAGTCGTAACTGCCTTTCAGCCGGGCACCGACACGACCGCTCCAGGCGGTCAGGTCTGTTGATGAGGCATTCCCCGATCCGGCATACGGCGTATCTAGGGTGATGCGCTGGTTGATCAGTTGCGCCTGCGGTTCCACCACCCAATTTTCACTCAAGCCAATCGGAAAACCGCCTTCCACGGAAAAGGTCAGCGCGCTGCCTTCAGTGGCTTGCCGCGCGCCTTGTTCGTTGCGGCTGAAGCCACTGACGCGGCCACCGCTGGCGGACAGGTCGACGTGCCAGCCTTGCGCGCCGGTCAGGCTGTAATAGGCGCCGAGGCTCTGCCCTTGCAGGTTGAGGGTGTCGGTGGTCGGATCGCTTTGGGCGCGACTGGTGAGCAGGCCGTTGCCGTTGGCTTGAATCTGGTTGAGGCCGCCGATCAGGCCGATGGTCTGGGTATGGCCGCTGCCACTTTGCAGAGTCAGGATCGCCGGGCCTTTGAAGTCGCCACTGCCAGGCATCGCAAAACCCGAGGACAACACATCGTCTTGCGCCTGCCGGGCAGGGCGTCCGTAGAGCTGATCCCAGGCATTCGGTGCGAGGTCTTCAGTGATCAGGTTGGCGCCACGCACGTCCGGCCGTGAGCTGAAGCGTTGCTGATCGGGAGTAATGACGGTCGCTGGCAAGGTCATGACCGGTACGTCCGCGCGATACCACGGCGTGGTTTCATCCGCCGCAGGACCGGCCTGCGCCTCCATGGATGAGCACAGCAAGATAGAACTCGACACTGTGCAGAATGTGATTTTGATCTCGTGTGGGGTAATTGAAATTCTCATGGAGGTCTACCTTGCAAGCGCATGCATTCTCTCTGTGTGGCGTCTCTCCTACCCCGAACGAGGGGCGACCGAATGGAGCGGGGCGAACCGTGGCCGCTCGATTTCGCGAGTGTCCGAAGGCTCGCCCCGGGCAGTGATTCCGGGGGTAGTAAGGTAGAGATAAGAAGAGTCGCGCGCGCTCGTCAAGAAATTGAACGATGAGCGGTAGTGGCAAAACGGCGTTTGCAAGTGTTTGTTTTTCTGCACATAACTAAGTGGTTGTTTGTATGGAATATCGAAGGAAAGCCTCGCCATACGGAGGTTTTATTGCCGACGGAAGGTCTGCCAGCAGATGCAAACCCCCCTATGGCCGATCTCTCCGTGTAGGGCGATGCTGTCAATATTTCGTCCAGGCAATCGCATGATTACAGGTGAACTTCAACCGCCAGCGGCAGGTGATCGGAGAGATGCGTCCACGGCTTGTTGCCGAGGATACGTGGGTCGTGGCTGCTGGCATTGCGCAAGTAGATGCGGTCCAGTCGCAGCAAGGGGAAACGTGCCGGGTACGTCTTGGCCGGGCGGCCATGATGACGTTCGAACGCTTCGTGCAGATAGTCACGGCGGGAGAGGGCAGCGTTGCCCTGCAACTGCCAATCGTTGAAGTCGCCGGCGATGATCACCGGGGCATCGTCCGGCAGGGATTCGAGCAATTGGCAGAGCAGTTGCAACTGCAACTGGCGATGGCTTTCGAGCAGGCTCAAGTGTACGCAGATCGCGTGAACCTCGGCATGCCCCGGTACGTCCAGCACACAGTGCAGCAGGCCGCGGCGTTCGGGGCCGGTGATCGACACGTCGAGATTACGGTATTCGCGAATCGGGTATTTCGACAGCAGGGCATTGCCGTGGTGACCGTTGGGGTACACGGCGTTGCGTCCGTAAGCGAAATCGCTCCACATACTGTCGGCGAGGAACTCGTACTGCGAGGTTTGCGGCCATTCGTTGTAACGGCTCGAATGACGTTCGTGCTCACCCACCACCTCTTGCAGAAACACCAGGTCGGCGGACGTGCTGCGCACGGCTTCGCGCAGTTCCGGCAAGATGAAACGCCGATTGAGCGCGGTGAAACCCTTGTGCGTATTGACCGTCAGCACGCGCAGGCGATGAATGCCGGGCGCATCGTTAAGGTGACGCTTGGGATCGCTGGACACGTGCACTCCTCTGAATCTGTCTGCTTATTCATGCGACTGATGCAGAGGCCCGGCAGTTCCTTTTCATACCCATCCGTGTAGGAGCTGCCGAAGGCTCGGGCCGCGATCGGACGATCTTTTGACTTTAGCTGTTTAAAAACCAGATCAAAAGATCGCAGCCTTCGGCAGCTCCTACAGGGGGCTGTTGTTTTTTTAGAGGAAGACGATTTCGTAGGGCTGGCGCATGCGTTCGAGCACCATCGGCGACAGTTTGGCTGCAAGGCCCAGTGCCGGTTCGTCGCTGAGCTGGCTGGCGTAGGCATGGGTGGCGTGGCTTTTGCGCGCGACGGTCCAGGTGTCGAGGCGAATTTTGCGGGCGCGCTCCCAGGGGATCAACTTGTGCTCGCGCTCCGGCCAGTGCCAGGCCCAGATCGGCACATCGTGAAAGGTCGCCCCGGTCAGTTCCGCCGCTCTGGCGCTGGCTCGTCCGACGGCTTCATGGTCGTTGTTGCCATCACCGCGCCAGGTGCTGAACACTACGTCGCCGGGGCGCAAGTAACGGCTGATGAATTCGGTCAGTTGCGTTTCCTGATCCATCAGGCCGCTGTCGTTGAAACCACCGCGCACCCATTTCAGGCTGTGCATGGGCAGGCCCAGACGGCGCAGGGCTTCGACGCTTTCCTGGGGGCGAAACACGCTCAGGCGTTTTTCCGACCATTGCCGCGAACCGGGATGGCTGGCGCTGCCGTCGGTGATCGAGAGTAATTGCAGGGGATGGCCGAGGTTGGCCAGTAACTGTAGGAGACCGCCGGATGTCACCACTTCATCGCCGGGGTGCGGGGCGATGACCACGGCGCGCGCACCGGGCGGGACCAGACTGCGGGTATTGATGACGGGAATATTGTCGAGTTGCGGGGCGCTGTTCCATATCTGCGCTGGCTGCCCGCTTTCGCTGAGGGATAACAGTTTCATGGGTGCGACGTCCTTGTAGTGTCTCGCCCTCAGTCGCGCACGCAGACATAAAAAGCCGCTGGTCGACCCGTGAAGGCAGGTTGATTGCCGTACGACGCTCCGAACCCTGGATTGCCGCGCAGCAGAGTATTGCTCAAGAAGCGCTGTTCGTCTCGTGACAGATTAGCCTGATCTGGTTTTTTTTCTCAAAGCTGTGCCAGTTGTCGCAGATAATCGCCAAATCCGCCGCGTGCGCGGCTGTCCAGACGGGCGCTGGTGTGGATCTGCGGGCGATGGCTCCAGGCAATGTTGGCGCCGGACAGCTCCAGCTCACGCACCAGTTGCACGTCTTCATCGCACGCCAGCGGTTGAAAACCGCCGGCCCAGCGGTAGGCATCGGCGCTGATGCCCAGGTTTGCACCGTGGATATGCCGGTGCCCGTCACAGCCGCGATAGTGGCTGTGATAGCGGATCTGCGCGGCCTGATCGAACGATTCATGCCAGTGTTCCACCGTCACGGTGCCGCATACCGCGTCAGCGCCGAGCCCGAGTTGCGCCACCAGCCAGTCGTCGGCCACGCGGCTGTCGGCGTCCGAGCAGGCGATCCAGCGTGCGCCGCGCTCCAGCAGCAGACGCGCACCGGCAGCGCGGGCCTGGCCGACGTTGCGCGCTTCGATCTGCAGGTTCAGCACCGGATAACGGCCGACGATGTGCGCCGAGCGATCGGTGCAACTGTCCAGCACCACCAGCACTTCGACCGGTTCGCCGGCGAGCAAGGCGTGCTTGCTGGCGCGCAGCGCGGCGCTCAGGCATTCGTCGAGCAAGTCTTCTTCGTTGTGCGCCGGGATCAGAATGCTGATCACCGCAAGCCCTCCAGTGCGGCCACCGAACGTGGCTCACGGCTCCAGACCTCAAGTATGAAGTCCGCCTCCTGATGCAGCACCAGACGCGGCATTTGCAGTTGCTCGTGAATCAAATCGTGAACCTGCCGCGCATTCAGCGGGCAGTCATCAATCGGCGGGCGCCAGTGGCAAGCGAGCAATTGGCCGTCGGCGGTCAGGGAATGGCTGATGTGACGAATAACGGCTGTCAGATCCTGGCTATCGAGGTAGTAGCCGATTTCGCTAAATACAATCAGGTCGAATTTTTCCTCCGGCCAGTCATCCGGCAGGCGGTTTTGCCGTACTTCGGCATGGTCAAACAGGCTCAAGCGGGTTTGCGCCAGACGCACGGCGGCACTGGCGGTGTCGCAGCACAACAGGCGGTCGCAACGGCGAGCCAGTTCAGCGCTCAACTCACCGTTGGCGCAGCCGGGTTCGAAAATCGCCCGATAGTGCGGGCGCGGCAGGGCGGCGAGGGTGATGGCGCGTTTGCGCTGCTCGTACCAGCGCTCGCGGAAGGCCCAGGGGTCATCGTTGCCGGCGAACATGCCGTCGAAATAGCGATCCTCGACACTCATAAAAACACCACTTCGAAAGGCTGCAGCAGGCGGTCGATCACGTAGGGCGCGAGCACCGGGGCGAGTCCCGCTTGCGCGTCGCCTTCCAGTTGGCTGGCAAAGGCGTGCACTGCGTGCCGTTTGCGCGCGATTTGCGCCGGCGTCAGCAGAATCTTGCGCGCTCGCTGCCACGGCACGACGGCGTCTTCAGGCGTCGCCCAGTGCCACGTCCACACCGGCAACTCATGGCAGATGGCACCGACCCGGCGCGCCGCTTCGGCACTGGCGCGGCCGACGGCTTCGTGGTCGCAATGGCCATCCTCGCGCCAAGTGGTAAACACCACGTCGTTGGCGCGCAGATGCTGTTCGATGAACGCGCTCAGTTGTTGTTCCTGAGCCGCCACCTGAGTGTCGGTGAAACCACCGCGCAGCCACTTCAAACGGTGCATCGGCAGACCGAGGCGGCGCAGGGCTTCGGCGGATTCTTGTGGACGGATCACGCTCAAGCGTTCGACCGGCCAGCGTTCGGAGCCGGGATGACTGGCGCTGCCGTCGGTGACCGAGATCAGTTGCAAGTCGCGCCCGGCGGCGGCAAGCAACTGCAGCAGCCCCCCGCAACCGAGCACTTCATCGTCCGGGTGCGGGGCAACAATCACGGCCCGCGCACCTGGGGGCACCAGGCTGAGGATGTCGATACTTTGCAACTCTGCCAGATGCCGCGAGGCCTGCCATTGATGCAAAGACGTGCCTTGGCCGACGATCGGATTGGCTTTCATAGCGACCAGACCTCATCGGGTTGACGGGCAATCAGTTGACCGAGGGCGGCGAGGTCGCGCTCGGCATGGCTTTGCCGCAGGAACACCGGCAGGTCGGCGATCAAACGAGCGAAGTGACGATCCTTGCAATACGGCCCGGCGCCCAGCGCGCGACCGACCTCGCGGATCACCTGCTCAGCGGATTGCTCGACAACAGCACGAGCGCGTCGGGCGAGCAGTTCGGCGTTGTCTTCGGGGTGCGCATCGATGTGCAAGGCGCTGAAGCGCAGCACGTCAGCCGCCGCTTGCAAGGCCGTGTCGACTGCGCCGAGGTGGGCAAGGGCATGCGGCTCTTCACGTTGCGCGCATTGCTGGCGCAGCGAATCGGCAATCCGCCGTGCGGCGCCGTACCAGCACGCGGCAATGCCGACGCCGCCCTGCCAGAAACCGGGGCGTTGCAAGTAATCGCCTGGATTGCCGATGGCTTGGCCTTCGGCGGCATCGAACACCACTTCAACACTGCCGGTGGCGCCCATGCCCACCGCTTGCCAGCCTTGATCGGTGATGGTCACGCCCGGTTGATCGAGTGCCACCGCCACGAGTTGTTGCTGATCATCGGCGTCCCAAGCGGTCAGCAAGGCATGACTGAGCACCGCGGCGCCGGAGCACCACGCCTTGCGCCCGTTCAGTGCGACCATGTGCCCGGCGGGACTGACCTTCACTCGTGCCTGTGGCGGTTCTGCAGCCCACATGCCCCACGTGCTGCCGGGCGTCGGCGAGCCACCGAGTTGTTCGATGATCGCCAACGCATCGGTATGGCCTTCGTAGAGTTTGCACAACCCCAGATCATGCCCGGCGACATCGGCCAGACGCTGGAAACGCTCCAGCGTCAGGCCGCTACCGGGCAACGGCAAACGATCATGCCCGGCCTCGACCATCGCCCGCAGACAGGCGCCGAGGGTCGCCGTGTCGGGATAATCCGGCGTGCGGCGAGCGAGATAGTTTTGCAGGTCCATATCAATCTTCTTCTTCGTGTTGCAGTTCGAACAGCAACAGCGAACGGCCGGTCACCGAGTATTCATGGCCGAAGTCAAATCGCTCCTGACCACGGATCGACGGCTGATTGGTATCGATCATGCACGTCCAGAAACCACCGTCCGGCACCTCCGGCAAGGTGAAGTTGACGATGTCGTGATGGGCGTTGACCACCAGCAGCAGGGTCGCATCGCCACCCTTGCGGCGAATGCCGGTTTCCTGCGCGCGGCCATCGAGCAGCATGCCCAGGCAACGGTTGTGCGCATCGTGCCAGTGCTCGGTGGTCATCTCGGTGGCGTCCGGCGCCAGCCAGGTGACGTCCTTGACGCCGATGTCCTCGTTGTACTCGCCGACGAGAAAACGACCGCGACGCAGGATCGGGTAAGCCAGACGCAACTTGATCAGGCGTTTGACGAATTTCAGCAGCGCCTTGCCGTCTTCACTCAGGTCCCAATTGACCCAGCCGATCTCGCTGTCCTGGCAATAAGCGTTGTTGTTACCGTCCTGGGTGCGGGCGAATTCGTCACCGGCAACAATCATCGGCGTGCCTTGCGACAGCAACAGGGTCGCGAAGAAGTTGCGCATCTGCCGATGGCGCAGTTCGTTGATTTCCGGGTCGTCGGTCGGGCCTTCGACGCCGTGGTTCCACGACAGATTGTTGTTGCTGCCGTCCTGATTGTTCTCGTCGTTGGCTTCGTTGTGCTTGTCGTTGTACGAAACCAGATCGTTGAGGGTGAAACCGTCGTGGGCGGTGATGAAGTTCACCGACGAGTACGGCCGCCGTCCACGCTGATTGAACATCTCGCCAGAAGCGGTCATGCGGCTGGCGAAGTCGGCAACCTGGCCGTCATCCCCTTTCCAGAAGGCTCGCACGGTGTCGCGGAACTTGTCGTTCCACTCGACCCAGCCCGGCGGGAAGTTGCCGACCTGATAACCACCGGGGCCGCAGTCCCAAGGCTCGGCGATCATTTTCACCTGACGCAGCACCGGGTCCTGACGGCAGGCGACGAGGAAGCTGTGACGCTCGTCGAAACCGTCGTGATAACGGCCAAGAATCGTCGCCAGGTCGAAGCGGAAACCGTCGACGTGCATTTCCGTGGCCCAGTAACGCAGCGAGTCGGTGACCATTTGCAGTACGCACGGATGGCTCAGATCCAGCGTGTTGCCGGTGCCGGAATCGTTGATGTAGAAGCGTTTGTCGTCTGGCATCAAGCGGTAGTAGGACGCGTTGTCGATGCCGCGCATCGACAGGGTCGGGCCTTGCTCGTTGCCCTCGGCGGTGTGGTTGTAGACCACGTCGAGGATTACTTCGAGATTGGCCTCGTGCAGGTGCGCGACCATCTCCTTGAACTCGGCGATCTTGCCGCTGGCAAGATAACGCGGGTCCGGGGCGAAAAACGCGATGCTGTTGTAACCCCAGTAATTGGTCATGCCTTTGTGCAGCAGGTGCTGGTCGTTGACGAAGGCGTGGATCGGCAACAGCTCGACCGACGAAACGCCGACGCTGCGAATGTGCTTGAGCACGTCGTCATTCATCAGACCGGCGAAAGTACCTCGCACGTTTTCCGGCACCGAGGGGTGACGCATGCTGATGCCGCGTACGTGGGTTTCATAAATGATGGTTTTGTCCCACGGCACACTGACACGCTGGTCGTTGCCCCAGGTGTGCGCCGGGTCGATGACTTTGCACTTGGGCACGAATGGCGCGCTGTCGCGTTCGTCGAAACTGAGGTCGGCGTCGGGGTGGCCGATGGTGTAGCCGAACAGCGCTTCCGACCATTTCAGCTCGCCGACCAGTTGTTTGGCGTAGGGGTCGATGAGCAATTTGTTGTGGTTGAAACGGTGCCCGTTCGCCGGGTCATACGGGCCGTAGACACGGTAGCCGTAGATCAGCCCCGGGTGCGCATCGGGCAAGTAGCCGTGGTAGATCTCGTCGGTGTATTCCGGCAGTTCGATGCGTTCGAGTTCGACTTCGCCGGCATCATCGAAAATGCACAGTTCGACCTTGGTGGCGTTGGCTGAGAACAGGGCAAAGTTCACCCCCAGACCATCCCAGGTCGCACCGAGCGGGAAGGGCAGGCCTTCACGGATTCTCGAAGGCTCGGCGTGCGCGGTGGGTTCGGCTTTTTTTGGACGGGTCATGATTGCTCCTGCAAAACGGTAGTCTGGGCTGAGACAAATCCAATCCTGGCGAGAACCTTTGTGGCGAGGGGATTTATCCCCGATGGGTCGCGAAGCGGCCCCACTGCTGCACATGCGCGGTATGAAGCACACCGCATGCATAGATTTTGCGACTGCTGCGCAGCCGATCGGGGATAAATCCCCTCGCCACAAAAGCCCTTTTCCACAAGAGGATTTGTGTGTTTCTTAGGGTCGAACGCGCCCTCGGTGGCGAGCAAGCCCGCCACACATTCATTCAGTTCAATAATCCGGTTTAGCTTTAGATCGCCTAAGGCTTGCGCGGCGCTCTCGGCTGTTTCTCGGCGGGTTTTTCACCCGGTGGAATCACCTTGGCAGCGCTGGCTGGTTTGGCTTTGGCCGGCGGTTTTGGTTTAGCGGCCGGTGCTTTGGGCTCGGCTGTCTTGCCAGCGGCTTTACTGCCCGCAGCCTTCGGTGGTTTCTTCGGTGCCAAGGCTTCTGCTTCAGCCAGTTTGCGGGCCATCTCCCAATGGCGCGCTTCCTGACCTTCTGGCTGACCTTCGGACTCCCAGATCTGATAGGCGAATTCGCGGATGCGTTTATCGTCGGTGCTCATCGCAATGCTCCTGAACTGAACTCGTGCTTACGTTAAGTGTTGGATAAAGAGATTGACCGGGACATCCCCCAGCGCGTCGCTGATATTCAGCTCCCTGTTTTTTGTGACTGCGCGGCTTGAAAAAAGTCCCTTCAGGTTTGCGTCAGAGGCGGCGAACGGTAAAACCACCCGCGTATCGCCCCAGCGCAGCGCATCGACCTGAGGTACAGCACCGTTTTCCAGCAGCGTGGCGCAACGGATCGGTACGATCACGATGGCCTGCTTCCCCTCGTGTTCGCGGGCAAACGCGAGCACGTTGTGCGCCTGATCGCCCAGCACCTCCAAGGCCTGGTACGAGCCATGGCGGAACAGCCCGGCATGCTCGGCGCGCAGGTTCAGCACCTCGGCGATCAAGGCCTGCTTGATACGCCCGTCACGCCAGTTCGCCAGCAGCTGCGCAGGTGGCAGAGGCGCCTGCAAGGACTGCGCGCGCGCGGCGTAATCCACCGGCCGGCGGTTGTCCGGATCGACCAGGCTGAAATCCCAATACTCATTGCCCTGATACAGATCCGGCACCCCCGGCACAGTCATGCGCAGCAAGGTTTGCGCCAAGCCATTGAGTGCGCCGGCAGCGGCGATGCTGTTGA
This sequence comes from Pseudomonas sp. PB103, assembly GCF_009764635.1. Taxonomy (NCBI): domain Bacteria; kingdom Pseudomonadati; phylum Pseudomonadota; class Gammaproteobacteria; order Pseudomonadales; family Pseudomonadaceae; genus Pseudomonas; species Pseudomonas sp. PB103. The sequence continues at coordinate 9,895 of NZ_RWIL01000157.1, forward strand.
CGGTCTTGGCCAGTGCGGCGCGCAGCAGTTCACCGTCGGCACCGGTCAGGAGTTTTTCGGTGAAGGCCTGGGTGGCGTTTTCATAGGCCTCGTTCGGCGCGCTCCAGCTGCTTTGCAGCTTGGCTTCGCGCAGGGCTTTTTGTTGCCATTGCCAGATGCGCTTGGCGTAGTCGACGAAACCGCCCTGATCATCGTCGCCCAGATCCAGCGGCCAACTGCCGAGCAGCGCTTGGTAGAGGATCAGCTCATCACCCGCCGACGGTACCTGATCATCAACGCGAACCGGGCGGGCGAGGGCGCGCCACAATTCAATCTGCTCGGCGTACCAGTGGCTGCGTTCGCTGAGCACCGCCAGGCGCGCACGGGTGTCTTCGCCGCGCTTGTGATCGTGGGTCGCGGTGGCCAGCAGGTTGTCCGGGAATTCGGCGAGACGTCGCTGATTGACCGCGTGGAAATCACTGACCGGCGCGCTGAACTGTTCGGTGTTGTAACCCACATCATTGCGCGAGAGCAGCACCGCCGAGCGATACAACGCGGTGTCTTCCACGGCTTTCGCAGCGGCCGGTGAGGTCAGTTGTTGAAAACGTACGCAAGCGTGCTTGAGGATTTTCCGCGAGCGGCCACGCGGTTTGCGCCGCCACGGTGTGCCACCGAGCCAGGCCGCGACGCAGTCGAGTACCGGCCAGTCGGCTTCGCTGAGGGTTTGCCGGGCACCGTCCATGGCGTGCTGGAAAAACACCTCGTCCTGCGCCGAGCGGCCCATTGCACCGATGTAAGTGCGATAGACCGGGAAATGCACGATCAACGCCTGCAGCACCCGGCGGATCGCACCGAGGGTCAGGTCGCGGGTCATCAGGTCGTCGCGAGCCACTTGTAACAATGCCTGCGCCACGCTTTCGCAGTCGCTGGCCAGCGAGCCGTTGAGGATCTGCTGACGCGCCAATTGCGCTTCTTCGATGAACGCGGCGGGCCGTTCGGTGCGCCGTTGCCACAGGTCACCGAGGACGTATTCGCCGTCGGGATCATGCTGCAACAGCGACAATTGATTCATGAATTCATAACCGGTGGTGCCGTCCACCGCCCAATCGCGGTGCAGGGTTTCACCGGCGCCGAGGATCTTCTCGACGTAGATCGGCAAGTGTCGGTCTGGCGCGATCAGGTCGAGGCGTCGACGCAATTTGCGGCAGTAACCGCGCGGGTCGGCGAGGCCGTCGATGTGGTCGATGCGCAAGCCGTCGACCAGCCCTTCGGCGATCAACTGGAAGATTTTGCCGTGCGTTGCTTCGAACACTGCCGGACGCTCGACGCGTAAACCGCCGAGTTCATTGATGTCGAAAAAGCGCCGCCAGTTGATGTCATCGGCAGCGGTGCGCCAACTGGCCAGGCGATAGCTTTGTCGCTCCAGCAACTGATGCAGCGATTGGAAGCCTTCTTCAGTGGTCGAGTCGAAATTTTTCAGGTTGCTTTGAATCGCTTCGAGAACCTGCGGATCGCTTGCCAGTTGCCGCAGCTCTTCCTTTAACGGGATCGCCAGCGAATGCGCATCGGTCTGGTAGCTGAGGGTGCTGAAGCGATCGGCCAAAGACTTGAGCGCCTCCTCGGGTTTGAGGATGTCACCGTAATCGCTTGGGCAGATCGGGAAGTGGTGGTCGTAATGCTCGACGTAAAAGCTGCCTTTTTCTGCATTGAAATGCAGCTTCAGCGTGCCTTCCTGTAACGCCACACCGTAGTCGCTGCCTAGAAAGGGCAGCAACAACTGGCCTTCCATCAACGGGTCCGGCGAGTGCCACTGAATGTCGAAAAATTCGCCAAAAGGGCTCAGTCGTCCCCATTCGAGCAGGTCAAGCCACCACGGATTGTCGTTGCCGCCCACGGCCATGTGGTTGGAAACGATGTCGAGGATCAGCCCCATGCCGTGCTCGCGCAGGGTGCTGACTAAATTTCGCAGCGCCGCTTCGCCACCGAGTTCCGGATTGACTTGGGTCGGGTCGACCACGTCGTAGCCGTGCATTGAGCCGGCCCGCGCCGCGAGCAGCGGCGAGGCGTATATGTGGCTGATACCTAATTGGGCAAAATACGGCACCAACGGTACCGCTTCTTCGAGGGTGAAACCTTTATGGAATTGCAGGCGCAACGTCGCGCGCAGTGGCTGGATGAGCGTTTGGTTCATTGGTCACGCTCGGCAGCCTGAAGCCTTGCGCAGGCGAGCAATTCCAGACGGCGCGCGGCATCGGCGTCATCGAGCAAGGCTTCGCTGGTACCGGGCAAACGTCGCGACCAGTTCGGGTGCGTGTCGATGGTGCCCGGGAAATTGGCTTGCTCGTTGATGCCCAACGCGTCTTCGATTGGCAGCAGCACCAGGGGCGCGCGGGTATGGCCGAGGAAACGCACGGCGGCATCGACCACTTGATCGGCCTCGTGGGATTCCTCGCGAAAGTTCTGCGGGTCCTGACTCAAAGCGCTGCGCAGACCTTCGCGCTCACGCTGGCGATGGTGGCGCCATTCGATTTCACCGTTGGCGTCGACAAAACCCAGCCGCGCATTCCAGTCGATGTCGCGACCGTGCCACCAGCCATTGATCGTCGGCAAATCGTGGGTGCTGGTGGTCGCCAGCGCGTTGTCCGGCCAGTCGAGGATCGGTTTGAAATGGGTGTTGTCCTGTTCGAACAGCAACACGCGCATGCCGAGCATCGAACGGGCGATAAGCTTTTCGCGCAGACCGTCTGGCACGGTGCCGAGGTCTTCGCCGAGGACGATGGCCTGGTGACGGTGGGATTCGAGCGTCAGCAAACGCAACAGATCGTCGACCGGGTAATACAGATAGGCGCCATCCGCCGGGGCGGAGCCGTTAGGAATCACCCACAAGCGTTGCAGGCCCATGACATGGTCAATACGCAAGCCGCCGGCATGGGCAAAGTTGGCACGGAGCATGTCGATGAATGCGCGGAAACCATTGCGGATCAGTCCTTCCGGGGAGAACGCGGAAATCCCCCAACCTTGCCCGGAGCGGTTGAGAATGTCCGGCGGCGCACCGACGGTCAGCGACGCGAGTAACTCATCCTGAAAACTCCAGGCCTGACTGCCGGCGCCATCGGCCCCAACCGCCAGGTCGGCGATCAGGCCAATGCCCATGCCCGCGCTGCGAGCGGCGGTCTGTGCGCGCTCCAGGCAGCGGTGAATCAGCCATTGGCAAAAAGCGAAGTAACCGATGCGCTCGGCGTATTCCTCGGCGAACGCTGCCAGCGCCGCGCCGCGCGGGTCGTGCCAGTGCTCCGGCCATTGCCGCCAGTCGAGATTTTCCCCGCGCGCGGCGCGCATTTCCTGAATCGCTTCGAAGCGGCAGTGATTCTCCAGCGCTTCGCCGCCCGCGTGACGGAAACTGGCAAAGTCCGGGTGCAGCGGATGATCGCCGGCGACGAAGCCTTCATACAGCGCTTGCAGCAGTTTCTGCTTGGCCTCGGCGGCGGCTGGCCAGTCGATCAGTTTCAGGTCTTCCAGTTGCGCAAATTGGGCGGCCAGACCTGCCGCGTCGATGGCATCGCGTAGTGCCCGTTCGCCGAGGATCGCGCCGGGCGCGGCGTACAGCGAATTGAGAAACAAGCGACTGGACGGCGAATACGGGCTGTAGCGCCCGGTATCAGCGTTGAACATTGCGTGCAGCGGGCTGATCGCCAGCGCCTCGGCGCCACGCTCACCGGCCACACGAGCCAGTTCTTCCAGCGCCTGAGTGTCGCCAAAACCGCCATCGCCAGGGCGACGCAACGAATACAACTGCACGCTGAGGCCCCAGGCTCGGGGGATCGGGTTGTCCACCGCGTCGCCAACGCTGAAGCAGCGCTCCGGCGCCACGGCCAGGGTGAAATATTGATCGGCGATGTGTACCTGCTGATAACCGACCGGAACCAGGCCGGGCAACATCGCTTCGTTGTCGAGTTTGAGGTTCAGTCGCGAACCGTCTTCGAGGTGGATTTCACAAGGCGTCTCAGGGGCGAAATAGCGCGCCAGATCGAGGCTGACGCCGACGTCGCTGGTCAGCAGCGGCGGCAGGTGGCGATCCTGTTGCACTTCTTGCAGTTGCAGCAGGCTGGCGTCGATTTCCTGAGCCGTGCTGGCCGGGTGGCCGAGTCCGATGAGGACGTTGCGCAGCACCGCCGGGGCGACTTTTTGCGGGCGGCCGTTGGCGTCGATCCAGTCGACGGCGAGGCCGGCTCGGCTGGCCAGAATTTCCAGTTGCGCATCGCTCATAGGCGCTCTCCATCCAGAGGTTGCAAAGGGGTTGCGGCCGTGAGGCTGACAAGCGCGCAATACGCGGGCAGTTCGCCCGACTCCGACAGATCGGCGCTGGGCGGCTGTTGAAACAGCCACACGGTTTCGGTCTGTGGAGGGTTGACCACTGGCGTGTCGCTGAGGTTCAGGTCAATTCGCAGCTCACTGCCATTGCCCAGGCGCCAGCGCGCACTGACCGCGCCAAACCCGAGCATATGGGCGCCGAGCGCTTGCGTGCCGGACAGATGGGGGATGATGTATTGATGGCGAAATTGCAGCAGTTTTTGGTACAGCGCGAGGGTTTCCTGCTGTTTCACGCTGCCATTGCCAATCAACCTCGGCTGAGAGGCGTGGAAGGTTTTTTCGCCATTCGGATCAGGAATCTGTTCACGCTTGTGCGGGTCGGTGAAAGCGCTGAACGCCGCGAATTCATTGCGGCGGCCCTCGCGCACCAGTTCGGCCAATTCACCATGGTGACTGGTGAAAAACAGGAACGGCTGTTCGGCGGCGAATTCGTCGCCCATGAACATCAGCGGAATCATCGGTGACAGCAGCAACAATACCGTCGCTGCCTGCACGGCGCGTGGATCGGCCAGCTGATGCAGACGCTCGCCGAACGCGCGGTTGCCGATCTGATCGTGGTTTTGCAGGAACAGCACAAACGCGGTGGACGGCAAGTGTTCACTGGGCTCGCCGCGAGGTTCGCCATGACGGGTGATGTGGCCCTGGAACACAAAGCCCTGACTCAGGCAGCGCACCAGTTGTTCGGTGGGTTGCGCGGCATAGTCGGCGTAATAGGCGTCGGTTTCACCGGTGAGCAGTACGTGCAGGGCGTTGTGGCCGTCGTCGTTCCACTGCGCGTCGTAGTCGTATTCGAGCAGGCTGGACTGGTTGAGTTCGTTTTCCACGGTCAGCCAGACATGCCGATTCGGGTCGATTTGCGCGCGGATGCGCTGGGCCATCTCGGTGAGGAAATCCGGGTCTTCGATGGCATGCACCGCATCGAGGCGCAGACCGTCGAAGCGGTATTCGAGCAACCACATCAGGGCGTTTTCGATAAAGAATTCGCGCACTTCATCGCGGCGAAAATCGATCGCCGCGCCCCACGGCGTGTGTTTGTCTTCGCGGAAAAAGCCTTTGGCGTAACGGTGCAGGTAATTGCCGTCGGGGCCGAAGTGGTTGTAGACCACGTCGAGAATCACCGCCAGACCGTGGCCGTGGGCGCTGTCGATCAGGTGTTTGAGTTGTTCCGGGGTGCCGTAAGAGGCTTGCGGTGCGTAAGGCAAGACGCCGTCGTAGCCCCAATTGCGATCGCCGGGGAACTGCGCCAGCGGCATCAGTTCGATGGCGGTGATGCCCAGGCCCGCGAGGCGCGCCAGGTGTTGTTCGACTTCGGCAAAGCCGCCGAGCGCACCGACGTGCAACTCGTAGATCACCGCTTCACTCCACGGCCGACCGTGCCAGGCACTGTGTCGCCATTGATAGGCCAGCGGATCAACCACCACGCTGTGGCGGTTGAGGTCGCCATCCTGCGCTCTGGAGGCCGGGTCGGGCACCTCCAGTTCACCATCAATGTTGTAGCGGTAACGCGTGCCCGCCGGACAGCGGGCCTTGATCACGAACCAGCCGTCTGCCTGCGGCAGCATTGGCAGCGACTGGCCGTTTTCCAGTTCGACGCTGACGTAAAACGCATCCGGTGCCCACAACGCAAATTGCGTGTGCTCGGCATCCAGCATGATCGCGCCGTGTGGCCAGGTTTCAGTAGACCGTAACGGCATCGTTGACCTCCCTGTTACTTGTGAATTGCTTTACCCAAGGCCTTGGCCACCAGTTGTTCATAAAGTTCGGCGTATGGTTCAACCGCTTTGCACCAGTTGAACGGCGCGGCCATTGCCCGGCAACGCATGGCATTGAGCAGTTCAGGATAGGCGAAGACTTTGAACGCGCGGCTCAAGGCTTCTTGATAGCTTTCGGCGGTGGATTCGTCGAAGAGGAACCCGGTGACGCCGTTTTCAATGGTGTCGGCCAGGCCGCCGGTGTTGCGTGCAACCGGCAACGAACCGAAACGCTGGGCGTACATCTGGCTCAAACCGCAAGGTTCATAACGCGACGGCATTAACAGGAAATCGCTGCCGGCGAACATGCGGCGGGCGTCGGTTTCATTGAAGCCGATGCGCACACCGATCTGGCCAGGGAAACGCAGTGCCAGTTCGCGCATGGCTTGTTCTTCTTCCGGCTCGCCGCGACCGATGATCGCGATCTGGCCACCGTTCTGCACGATGTACTCGGAAACGGCTTGAGTCAGATCCAGACCCTTTTGGTAAACCAGCCGGGAAACCACGGCAAACAGCGGACCTTCGGAGTCATTCAGTTCGAACAGCTCGCGGACATGGGCTGCGTTGACGGCTTTGCCTTCCCAGTCGCCAATGGCGAACGGTGCGAACAGGTGTGGATCAGTGGCAGCGTCCCAGCTCTCGTCGATACCGTTAGGGATACCGCTGAGCAAACCTTGCTGGGTCTTGGCGGCGAGGAAACCGTCGAGGCCGCAGCCGAAATCCGGGGTGGTGATTTCCTGCGCGTAAGTCGCGCTGACCGTGGTGATGTGGCTCGAATAGGCCATGCCGGCCTTGAGGAACGACATCTTGCCGTAGAATTCCATGCCTTCCTGTTGCAGGGCATGGTTGGGAATGCCCAGCTCTGGGCACGAGCCGAGGCTGGTCACCCCTTGATAAGCAAGGTTGTGAATGGTGAACAGGGTTGGCGTGCGCTGCCCACGCCAGTGCATGTACGCCGGGGCCAGGCCTGCAGGCCAATCGTGGGCGTGCACCAGATCCGGGCACCAGTGGATTTGTGCGAGGTTGGCGGCGATGTCGGCAGCGGCCAGACCGAGGCGGGCGAAGCGAATATGGTTGTCCGGCCAGTCACGGCCATTGTTGGCACCGTAGGGCGAACCTTCGCGCTCGTAGAGTTCAGGGCAGATCAACACGTAGATCACCAGGCCGTCGGGCATGTCCATGCGACCGATTTTGCACGGTGGCAGCGCAGCATGGCCGCCGAGTTCGCCGATGATGTGAATCGGGTTCTCGCTGTGCATCACTTGCGGGTAACCGGGGATCAGCACGCGCACATCGTGCAGGTGCGCCATGGCGCGGGGCAGGGCGGCAGACACGTCACCCAGGCCGCCGGTTTTCACCAGATCGGCGATTTCCGAGGTCACGAACAACACTTTCTTCTTGTTGGGATTCTGGCTCGCTACCGGAGTCAGCGTCTTGGTGCCGGGGACGTTGATCTGTCGGCTGCCGGAAACGCTGATGGTGCTCGCTTCGCCAACCGCCTGCTGAGCACGCTCTCCCTGAATATCCAATGCCGCACTGATCATATGAATCTCCCGTGTTGTTGATCTGATTCTTCTCTCTTTCCCTGTAGGCGCTGCCGCAGGCTGCGATCTTTTGATCGTTTAAAAGCAAAGATCGCAGCCTGCGGCAGCACCTACATGAATTACGCGAGCGCAATCGCGCTACGCATCGGTGAGCAAACGCTACCCAACACGCGCAAGCAGAATGGGTGATTGGGCTATTGCAAGGATTGCACCAGCCACTTTGGCCCTACCTTTCAGATGACCCGCCGCTTCGTGCAAAAGTTTCGAGTTTTTTTCCGCAAGATGACCGGCAGGTCGAACCCTGAAAAATCCAGTCTAGGCCAGATCCTAGAGCGGGCCAGAGCAAATGGGTAAATTGTTCGACAATCGGTTTGCCGTTAACGGCAACTTGGCTTTTGGAGGGCAAACGCACCGACGAAGTGCAGTTTTTTTTGCGAGTTAGGGCCAAAACGGTGACTGGTCGGTCACGATTCTGTGCTAGCGAGGAGTGCGGTCGCACTGTTGTGGTGCGAACACATTGTTGATGGAGTGACTGTTGAACCCTGTAGGAGCTGCCGAAGGCTCGGGCCGCTCCTACAGGGGAGGTAGGGGCAGGCCGGATTAATTAAGCAGGCGAATCGGCTCCCCCGCAGCCCAGGCCTGAATATCCTCGATCATCTGCGAAAAGAACTGCTCATAGTTCTGCCGACTGACGTACCCCACGTGCGGCGTCGCCAGCACGTTGTCGAGTGTGCGAAAGGGGTGCAGCGCCGGTAGCGGCTCCTGCTCGAAGACATCCAGTGCCGCCCCGGCGATCTGCTGTTTTTGCAAGGCCTTGATCAGCGCCGCTTCATCGACGATCGGCCCACGGGCGGTGTTGACCAGCAGCGCCGTCGGCTTCATCCAGTTCAACGCTTGGGCGTCGACCAGGCCGCGACTGCGCTCGCTGAGCACCAGATGCACCGAAAGCACATCAGCCTGTTCGAACAGTTGCTGCTTGCTGACATAGCTGACGCCAGCCTGTTCGGCCCGCTCAGCCGTGAGGTTCTCGCTCCAGGCGATCACCCGCATGCCGAAGACCTGCCCGAACTGCGCGACTTTCTGGCCGATGCTGCCGAGGCCAAGAATGCCCAGCGTGCGGCCGTGCAGATCACCGCCCAGGCCCTGCTGCCATTGGCCAGCCCGCAGTGAATTGGCTTCGTTTACCAGATTGCGCGTGGCCGCCATGATCAGTGCCCAGGTCAGCTCCGGCGCGGCGTGCTTGTAGCTGTCAGTGCCGCAGACCTTGATGCCGAGTGTCGCCGCCGCCTGCATGTCCAGCGCTGCATTGCGCATGCCGCCGGTGACCAACAGTTTGAGATCAGGTAGCTGCGTGAGCAGGTCTTCATCAAAGCGTGTGCGCTCGCGCATCACGCAAATCACCTGATACTTGGCCAAACGCTTGGCCAGGGTCGCGTTGTCTGCCGGATAGTCATGTTCGAACGTCACCTCACCGAGGCTGTCGAGCACTGACCAGTCGACCACGTCGCGCGCCACGTCCTGCCAGTCATCGATCACTGCAATCTGCACCGCCATCAGCCTTACCTCATCAACGAACAGGATTGGTTGTGTTCAGCCAGCCGAGCAAGGCCTTGTGGAACTGCGCCGGTTCTTCCATTTGCGGCGCGTGGCCCATGCCGGGGAATTCCACCAGCGTCGATTGCGGGATCAGCTTGGCCACTTGTTTGCCGAGCACGTCATAGTGGCCGATTTTCGCTTTCACCTCAGGTGGCGCAAGGTCCTTGCCAATGGCTGTGGTGTCCGAAGTGCCGATCAGCAACAGGGTCGGCATCTTCAAGTCCTTGAACTCGTAGTACACCGGCTGGGTGAAAATCATGTCGTAGATCAGGGCCGAGTTCCACGCGACTTGAGTCTTGCCCGGGCCTTTGCTGAGGCCGGCGAGCATGTCGACCCAACGGTCGAATTCAGGTTTCCAGCGGCCGTCGTAATAAGTGGTGCGTTCGTAGTCGCGAATGCCTTGAGCGCTGACTTTCAGTTCGCGCTCATACCATTGATCGACCGTGCGATAGGGCACGCCAAGGGCTTTCCAGTCTTCCAGACCGATCGGGTTGACCAGTGCCAGTTGTTCGACTTGCTCCGGGAACAGCAGCGCGTAACGGGTGGCGAGCATGCCACCGGTGGAATGACCGAGCAGGGTGGCTTTCTGAATGCCCAGCGCCTTGAGCAACTGCTGGGTGTTGGTCGCCAGTTGCTGGAAACTGTACTGATAGTTGTCCGGTTTGCTGGAAGTGCAGAATCCGATCTGATCCGGCGCAATCACCCGGAAACCGGCCTCGCTCAAGGCCTTGATCGAGCTGTCCCAAGTCGCTGCGCAAAAATTCTTGCCGTGCATCAGCACCACGGTGCGGCCGTTGGCCTTGCCGTGGGCAGCTACGTCCATGTAACCCATCTGCAGGGATTTGCCCTGAGATTGGAAGGCGAAGTGTTTAAGTGTGTAAGGGTATTCGAAGCCTTGCAGCTCCGGGCCGTAGGCCGGGCCCTCGGCAGGCGTTGCCTCGGTGGCGGCATGCGCGAACAGCGGCAGGGCAGCGCTGAGGAAGAGGCCGGGAAGCCAGCGGGAACGCGTGACGGTCATAAGGGCAAACTCCATGAAAATCGGCCGATGCTGGAACGGCGGGATTACGGTGACGTTAAACACAGGCAATGGGGGTAGCTGATGGTTCAACCGAGCCAGCCAAGGGTCAGCATGGCCAGCACGCCATAACGTGCACCTTTGGCAAGAGTGACAATCAGCAGGAAACGTCCGAGCGGCTCGCGCATGACCCCGGCGATCAGCGTCAGCGGGTCGCCAATGATCGGTAGCCAGCTGAGTAGCAACGACCAGTGGCCGTAACGTAGATAGTGCTTGCGCGCCTGCGCCATGTGCCTGGGGCTGACCGGAAACCAGCGCCGATCCTGGAACCGCTCGATGCCCCGGCCCAACCACCAATTGACCAGCGAACCGAGCACGTTGCCCAGGGTCGCCACCGCCAGCAAACCCCACAACCAGTAATGATCACTGACAATCAAGCCAACCAGCAACGCCTCGGACTGCAACGGCAACAATGTCGCCGCGCCGAACGCGGCCAGGAACAGCCCGTAATACGCAGCGCCCATCAATGAGCCGGGTAGTCCGCCACCACCACATCAGCGCCATCTTTCTTCAGGCCGATGACTTGATAGGCATCGCTCATGCCGTCCATTTCCATGCCCGGCGAACCCATCGGCATGCCCGGGGCGGCAACGCCCAACAGGTCATCGCGCTTGCTCAGTGCCAGCACTTGCTCAGCCGGCACATGGCCTTCGACGAATTTGCCATTGATGATAGCGGTGTGGCACGACGCCAGGCGCGGTGGCACGCCGTGTTGCTGTTTGAAGCTGGCCATGTCGCTTTCGACATGGTCTTCAACTTTGAAGCCATTGGCCTGGAGATGACTGATCCACTTTTTGCAGCAGCCGCAATTGGCGTCGCGATGGACTTCAATCGGGATCAGGTCGGCGGCCTGGGCCAGGGAGGAGATGAACAGGGCGCTCAGGGCGACCAGACGCAGAGAGGTTCGCATGACGGGATCTCGACTCGGTTGGCGGTCAAAAAGGAGCGTATTTTGACCGGTTTTTCCTGTCCGGCATCAACGGAGTGTTTCCAGTTGCTACAAGACAGGCTGGCGGGATGATCGTAGATCAACCCTGACAAAACCCTGAGCGCAAGATGACAAATCGGTAAGGTACCACCCTGTAGGAGCTGCCGCAGGCTGCGATCTGTTGATGTTGATCTTTTAAAATCCAGATCAACAGATCGCAGCCTGCGGCAGCTCCTACAGGGTTTAGGTTAGCGGACTTTGAAGCGGCCCATGATCGCGCTGACGCGGCTGTTGGCTTCGAGCAACTGGCGGGTGTTGAGTTCGCTGGCCTGGCCGCTCTGCACCAGTTCGTCGACCATGTGGCGGATCTGCACCATGCTGCGGTTGATCTCCTCGGTCACGGCGCTTTGCTGTTCGGCGGCGGTGGCGATTTGCGTGCTGAGGCTGTTGATGTGGCTGACCGAACCGGCCATTTCATCCAGGCCCGAATTGACTCGTGCCGTGGCGTCGGCCGCCGACTGGCAACTGGCCTGAGTGTTCTCCATGGCCGCGACCGAGGAACTCACGCCTTGGGTCAGGCGGGTCAGCATCTCGTTGATTTCCGAGGTACTGGCCTGGGTCCGGGCGGCGAGGGCGCGCACTTCATCAGCGACCACGGCAAAGCCGCGACCCTGCTCACCGGCGCGCGCGGCTTCAATCGCCGCGTTAAGCGCGAGCAAGTTGGTCTGGCCGGCAATCGCACCGATCACGCCGAGAATCTCGGTAATGCGCTGGGCGTCCTGCTGCATGTTTTCAACTTTGTGCGTCGCGCTGGCCACTTCGTCGATCAGCGCCACCACGCTGTTGGTTGCTTCGCCGACGACAACCCGCGAGCGGTCGGCGTTTTCGTTGGCGCGCTGAGTGAACGCTGCGGTTTCGGCGGCGTTTTGCGCAACGCTGTCTGCCGTCGAGCTCATCTCGGTGATGGCGGTAACGGTCTGATCGGTTTCCGAAGCATGACGCAGCAGAATCTGGCTGGTGTGTGCCGAGGTGCGTTGCAGGTTGTCGAGGCTCGACGCCATGGCGCCAGTGGCCTGGGTGACTTCGCCAATCATGTTTTGCAGGTAGGTGATAAAGGTGTTGATCGAGTGGCCGATCGCGCCGAGTTCATCTTCAGCGCGAATGGTGATGCGTTTAGTCAGGTCGGCATCGCCGCTGGAGAGCAGGTCGATATTGGCCTTCAGCGCTTTCATGCGCTGGATCAACTGGCGGATTGCGTAGACTTGCAGCAGCACCAGCAGAATCACTAGCGGAATCTGCAACAGACTCAGGGTGCTGAGTACATCGTCACGCTGCGCGGTGAGCATCTTGGTCGGCAGGGCGGTGGCGAGGAACCAGGGCGTGCCTTCGATCGGGCGCATGAAAAAGGTGCTGTCCTGACCGTTATTGTCGAACTCGACGCGTTGTGCCTGCTCGCGATTTTGCAGGCCGGTTTTGATCTGGCTGGCGAAGGTCGAGCTGCCGGCCAGTTCACTGATGTTCTTCAGTACGATCGGGCCGCTGATGCGCGAGCTGTTGCTGATGATCTTGCCGTCGGCCTCGACGATGAGCATCTCGGCGTTGAGGTCTTTTTCCTTGCGGGCGACCAGGTCGTTGAAGAAGCCGAGGGTCACGTCAATGGTCGACACGCCCCAGGCACTGCCATTTTTCTGGATCGCCATTGCGCAGTTGGTGCGCGGCTCGGCGCTGGCGTCGTCTTTATAGGCGGCGGCCCAGGCGCACTGACCGCGTGGCGTGGCCATGCCGCCCTTGTACCAGCTCTGGTCGTAATAGTTGGGCGCTGCGTCGCTGTTCCAGAAGGTGTTCACCGCCAGCTTGCCCGAGGCGTCGCGGTGCCAGAAGGTGCTGAATTTATTGCGCCCGGCTTCACGCTGGCCCGGCAATGGCCAGATCCCGCCACCAAAAACCTTCAGCTCACCGTACTGATCCACCAGCCCCGGCAATACCGTGTCGATCGCGGCACTGTCGAGCAGCGGGATGGTCTGGGTGATGCTGCGTTGTTGTGACTGAACCTTGTTCAGTTCCCCCTGAATCTGTTCGGCGACTTCGGCTATGCGGTTGAGCACCACTTGCTCTTCGGTGTGCCGCAATTTGGGCGCGACCAGTTGGCTGATACCGACCACCGTCAGCACCGACAGCAGCAGGATGAACAGAACCAGAAACAGGGTGTAACGAGCCTGAATGGTACGGAATGCGGGCATGGAAACCGGTCCTTGTGCTGCGATTCTTATTGTGGATTCGAGAGGGAAAACGCTGTGGGCTTTTATACGTATCGTCGGTGCCGGGGGAAGCTTTAGGTACTTTCGTGCAAGAAAACATATTGTCGACCGATGGAAAGTATCGAAAATCTTACAAGTGACTTATTGACTGTCGGGTTAGAGCAGAAGTACTAGACGAGGTATTTTGGTTGGAGGCTCTATAGCAATGCTTTCAGAGATTTTTCCGGTGTTCTGCAAATGTATCTGAATTGTAAAAAATCGATAAAAGCAGTTGGTGCCATTACTTTGCCCGTCGATACTTTCGTGCACTAAAACAGGTCAAAAAGGACATTTCCCATGTTGGCTTTACAAGGAGCAGAGTCATGACGATCGGTTACACCGGAGGTTGGCAGGCCAAAGGTGGCTTGTTGGTCAAGGACACCAGCTCTCGTGGCCAGGCGGTTTCGCAGAATGCCAAGGTCAAGCAGATGCTGGCACTGGTTGGCAATGACCCGAGCGTGCTTAATACCCTCGAGATGGACAAGCAGAAGCTGCACAAGAACATCAAAGGTTTCGACCCGGAAAACGTGTCGGCGAAACAGTTGGGTAATCTGAGTACGTTTTTGCGCAGTAAGGGCCTTATTTCTGATTTGACGGCGATGACGCTGCTCAATGCGGGCGACAAGTTCGACCGTTTTGGTGTGCAGAAGGAACCGGACGCCAAGTTCAATGCGCTGGAGTATTTCGCCACGCAACTGGATACCATCCAGACCAACAATATCAAGGGTGACAAATACGCCAATGGCTTGATCCCGGAGTACAAGAAAGCCATTTACGTGCTACAGAACCTCAAGACCTATGGCATGGGCAATGGCCAGACGGCGCCGACGGACCAGGGTATCCGCGCCAAAGCATAAGACCCGACGATGGCCCGTATGCCTGCGCTACGGGCCATTTTTGCGTTCCGTCATCCCGCGATATTGTGCTGGGCCTCTTCATGCAGGCGCTGCATGAGTGGGCATTGCAGTTGCAATGTTCTTCGACTGAAGCCTCGGTGGAACAGCGCGAGCCAACCACGATAGTCACCGTTGCCGGGGGCCAGCCCGGTGAATATGAAACCGATGGCGGCCAACCTGCTCAGGTCATGGGCAAATCGCCGGGACAGCCTGAGCCGGATTGACACCAGCCAATGTGCAGGCAAGTCGCGCAACTGTTTGAGCAAGCCATGGCCGAGTGTCTTCAGCACCATGTCATAACGATTGGCCTGTTGATCGATTTGAATCGCTGCGCCGCGCCAGTGAAAAGTGCGCTCCTGCGTTCCAAACACGCTGCTCAAATGTTGCATGAAATCCGCGCAACTCGCGGGCCAGCGCTGCTGTGGCAGAGGGCAACGATTGCCGTCAACGGGGCGGACCCCGATGACGATCGTTTCCGGCCCAGACTCGCCGAACGGTGAAGGGACATAGTCTGGCAATAGCCCGGTACTTTGAAAGCCAAGGTTGATCGCCATACGCTGCGTATAGGGATGGTGAGTCACCTGTTTGATCGATACATAGCGACAACCCAGTGCCTGAGCATGAGTCAATAATCGCTCGCCCAGGCGAGTCGCAATATTTTGACCGCGGGTTTGCGGGTGAACGACGCTCAACGCCAGTTCGGCGTTGTGCGCCGTAATGTCGCGTAACAGCGTAGCGTGCCCGAGTATCTGTTCATCCACCTCTGCGACTAAAGAATGCCAGCGGTTGTCAGTATGATTCTGGCTGATCATGCGTGGCAGATAGACATGCGGTTGAATGTAGCGGTCACCGTACACTTGGCGAAACAGCTGGCTGACAGCTGCCGCATCGGATTGGCGATAATTGCGCAAGATCAGTGGCTCCATCACGTGTACTCCATCGCACCAGGGCCATAGTCGCGCCGGTCGAGGAACCGCAGGCATTTGCCTGAGCGCGGGTGACGTTGCAGATCGTCTGTCCGGCAGCACTGCACCTGCAGATCCAGACGCTGATCGGCCTGCAGTTGATCGATCAGCGGGTACTGTTTGATCAGGGCGAGTTGAAGGGTTCGCTCGTCGTTGGTGCAGGCACGGGAAAATTCGCGCGGTACCCATTTCAGGGTCAATACATCCTTGTGAACCCTCTGCTCGATCACCAGTTGCCAGTCATCGCAACCGACCGAGTGCTGGACGATTTCGTCGATTTCGACAGGGCTCAGGGACAGCGTACCGACCCGTACCCGCTGGCTGTTGGCGCTGCGCCCCTTGAGCGCAAATTTGCGCATCGCTGTTCCGGCGGGCTCCCGCCAACAGGCGCGATCACCCACGGGATAACGAATCAACGGCATCAATCGGCGCGTGAGGTTGGTCAACACCAGCATGCCCGTGCGATCGCAGTCGTCAATGACTTCCCCCGATTGCTCGTCAATGATTTCCAGCACGGCGTGAGCGTCCGGCATGCGATGTTCGCCGTCTGCGCAGTCACGGTGGCTGGCGCCAATAAATCCCGCGTCGACGCTGGCGTAGCCGATGGAAGTGATCCGGGCAGTGGGGAATACCTGGCTGAGCATCTGGCGTTGCGAGGCAAACAGGCTTTCTCCGCCGTACAGTATCGTGTCGACGCCGTTGAGAGCTTGGCCCCGGCGGTTCAACAGGCTGGCGAAGGTCAGCAAATGCGCGGGTACGCCAGCGAGTACGTTGATTCGGTGGCGAACAATGGCTTGCGCCAGGACTTCGGCATCGACGTCACCGGTGAAAGGGAACTCGCTGATATCCTCGGCCACGTTTGCCAAGGCGCCGTGGATGAACAGAAAACTTGCATACAGGTCTCCGGCAAAGAACAGATTGGCAACCCGGTCACCGGGTTTGAATTGTGGCGTCAGGCTCTTGCCGAAGTCGCTGACCAGTGTTCGCCATTCCTCGCGGGTATAGACAGACAGTTTGCCGGCGCTGGTTGATCCGCCGGTCTTGAAAATCAATGCCTGCTCGATCGGCCCGGTCAATACAGGCCATTGATCAAGGTTGTCGCTGTGACGCCAATATTCGGCCGGGTCGAGCACTGGCAGTTCGCTGAGCAACGTCATAGGCGCGGCCGCGCCCGAAAGGTGTTGGCAGTAAAAATCGGAATGCCGATGAGCGAAGGTGATCAACTCATTCAGAGGGTGGTTAATGGTCACGGTTTTTTCTCTAATTATTGTCAAGGGTGATCTGCGTCGCGCGTCATCGCCGCGAATCAATCAGAAGGGCCGTTTTGCCGCTGTGTCTGTTTCGCGTGAACTGTTCGATCGCACAGACTTCAACGTCTATAATCAACAGCCCGCTTGCATTGGCGGTCGCCAACGTTGCGTAGTTCGACAGTCGCGCTCGAACATCAGTGGGCGCGTGTTCGCAGCGCACACGCATGCGCTCGACACCCTCGGGTGTGTGGTCGAGCAGCAGTTGGAAAGGGCATTGCAGGTGCTCGGCCAATTCATTCAAACAGATGAAGTCGGTGCCGATGCGGATCAACTTGCCGTGGCGCTGCAACAGTTGGAATCGCGGGGCGGGCAGGCCACAGGTGCAGGAACCGGGTACCCAGCGACCGCTATCGCCCACGTCGTAACGTTCAACGCGCTGACCTTCCCGGCCACTGGAGGTGAACAACAGTCGACCGATCTCATTGCCGATGACAGGGGTGTCCTCATCGAACGCGACGATTTCCAGTTGCTGAATATCGCTCATCAGATGAAACACGCCGTCCCCGCTTGCTTTGCAGGCGTGGCCCAGCGGGCCGGCGTCGACGCTGCCATAAATCGCCGAACGGATGCTGGAGACGCCGCAACTGTGCAGTAATTCGCGACTGTGTTCGCTGAGATGTTCACCGCCCAGAAATACCTTGCTGATAGCGCCGTAGGCGCACAGTCGTTCATGCTCGTTGAGAAACAGTCGATGCAGGGTACTCGGCATGCCCATCAGCACCGTCACCCGCTGGTCAATGATCATCTGCGCGATTTCACGGTAGTCTTCATCGGCGGTGGTACCCATTGGCAAATGCGTCACGCCCATCAATTCCAGGACTTTGGCGAAGCTGAAAAAGCCGCCGTACAGCCCACCACTGAAGAACAGATTCATCACCCGATCGCAGGTCGGATCGAGTCCGGCGGCCAATAATCCGTCAGCAGTGGCGCGCATCTGGCGCTCAAAGTCGCGGTAGCTGTAGCCCGACAGTATCGGGGTGCCGCTGCTACCTCCCGAGCGGAAAAACAGCCGGGCTGCCGGTTGTACCGGTTGGTTGATAAACGCCTCTTTGCTCATGATCGGTCGATTGCCGGGGGGCGCAAACGTGGTGGGGCCGTCGAGGGTGGCGTGAAAGGGCAGCGTGGTCGCGGACAAACTGACTGACACGCGTCGACACAATCGCTGTAGCGCGTAGGCGCCGTCATGGGGTTCACCGTCATAGCCGTCGTGGATGCCGTTGATCGGGGCAATGCGTGTGACGCCGGCACTGATCAGTGATTGCGCAAGCGCTGCGGTCTGCAGTTCGTTGCAGATCAGCGCGCAGCTCTGCAAGACGTTGCGCCAGGTGTGCAAGGTCTGGGTGAGTAATGCGCGAGGCACGGGTTTGAGCAGTACGCTGCGAAACAATGGCGAGGGCCTGAGTTGCCGGTCATGCGCCCAGATCACTCGCCAGCCCGGTGCTTTCCAGACATGGCCGATTTGTCCGGAAAAACTCTGTGCCAACCGCATCATCTGGGTATCGGTGGTGATCTGCGAAGCTTCTTGCAGCGTCGGGACCAGCGCGGGCCACTGCCCGCTACGGCGTTCGAACGCCGCCGCCAGGCGTGCGCCGATGTCGCGCAGAACATCCGCGTTATCACTGTCTACCAGTAGCCATTGCGGGCTGGAGCAGGCTTGCTGATCGAGGCGGCAAACTTCATCCGCCACCGCCTCCAGCGCCTGCGTGTTGGCGGCATCGGGCGTCATGTAGACGAAGCTGATGCGATGCCCCCAATCGATCCAGCGACATCCAGCCGGAATTTGCCGGCGGATAGCCTGCAGGGCCGATTCCCCACCCCAGGCAGCCACCCCGTTGGCGTGTTTGCACAGCCGGGCGATATGCTCGGTGCTGACCGGTATTACCGCGATGTAGTGCGCCAGTTGTCCACTTGGATCGCACTGCACGAATGCCTGGAGCAACCGCGCGGTCAGCCCCTGATCACTGCTGCTGGGACGCAACCAATTGATATTGCCGGCCAGCAGGCTTTCAAGCACCGCACAGAATGCCAACAGCGGCGCGTTGGATGGCGTGATGTGCACCACCAGCCCAAGGGGGCTCCAGCGTTCAAAGCGGGGTTGGCAATAATCAAAACGCCGCAACGAATCAGGACGGTCGCCCAGTTCGCGTTCAAGCTTGGTGCGTAATGCATCGGGATGGCAGAAGTCAATCAATGCCTGGCGTTGTTCGGCCTCCAGTTCCACCGTCAAAGACGTTTCGTGCAGGTGTTCAGCGAACTGTGCGGCGGCGTCGATCACCTTTGCACTTGTCAGTGCTGTGCCCAGATACTGCGGAAGCTGTGTGTATAGAAGGCCCAGCGCTTCGTCGAAATGAATGTCGGTGCGCAGATTCCCTTCAATCAAGTACATATCAATGCCCTCCGAGCAGTTCGGCTGCCGCCATGGCACAGCTTCTACCGGTGTCAGTACCTGCACGACCGTGCAGCTCGAACCAGTCGCTGGTCAGACCGCAACCGCAGTGCTGACCGGGATGTAATGTCGCCAGGTCACTCATCACCACCGCATGCGCAGGGCTGGACGAGATGTAGGGCGAGACGAACCCCAGAAGCCCTTTCTGACCGTAAGGCAAAACGGAAAAATCTGCACGATTGCGCACGTACGCTTTCGAATAGACCGGCACGTGAAAATGATGGCGGGCACATTCTATGTAAGGCACGGGGTGCTCCACCGCGCCGTAGCCATCGCGACAGGACGCCGTTTCAATGCCCAATTGCTGGTGAATGCGGGCATACAGTGTTGATTTGGGGATTTGTCGTGCCGCCTGGGTTTTCCAGCCTCCACCGAAAAACACCAGCGACCGTGCCGGCAACTGGACATCGGCCACCCCTGTGTCGCGCATTCGTTCGAGGGCCTGCCATAAAAAAGCCGGAAAACCGAAAATTCGCACCGGCAGGCCTTCTTCGGCGAAGGACTGCAACGCGGCAATCACTCCGAACACGTCGAACTCATGCCCGTCTCCGGTGAGGCGCAGTCCGTAAACCAGGCGATTGATGGGGGCAAATCGACAGAGAAACTGGTCGGTGTACGACGTCCCCAGGGTGATTCGGCCTTCAGGTTCGTAGCTCAGCAGCAGGTAATTGCAGGGGGTATCTGGGGTATTCCAGTGGTAATGATCGAAAATGCGTTCGACCATGAACTGCGCGGCGGCCATGCTCCGGTTGTCATAGCGCAGACGGCTTTTCTCGCCGGTGGTGCCGGAAGAGGTGAGCTCGAGTGCATCCTTCCCGGCGCTGCTCGACAGCAGTCGTTGCTTGAAGAAGTTGGCAAAGATCGGAGGCAACAGCGACCAGTCCTTCATCTGCTCCAGGTCTTGTATGGCGAGACCGTTAGCGTTCAGCCAGCGTTCGTAGTCGGGGGTATGTTGGCAATGAAACCGGCTGATTTCGGCCATGGCCTGGTCAAACAGACCGTCAGGTACTGAATCCGGGCAATAGGGGTGCGGTAACGCGCAAAGCGCATCACTGAAAGGGAAACAGGTCATCAATATTCCTTTATCGAGATTGAGTTCCGGGGGTGTCGGTACCCTTCAAGAACCCGTAGAGGAACGGCAGGCACAGCAGACCGCCGAAGGCTGCCCAGAGCGCGAAGTGCTCAAGGCGAGTGCCGCCGCCGTTAGCCGCAATGACAAGGCCGCCAGCGCCCATCACGGCAATCGAGAGCATGCCGATGGTGGCGCTGACCAGGCCTTTGCCGTCATCACTTGCAAACAGTGCCAAGCGAAAAAGTGCGGCGTTGCTGATGCCCAGCCCGACGCAGTACAGCGCCAGGCTGGCAACCACTGGCCCAGTGTCAGTGGTCAGCAATGCGCAGGCGATGAGCCCTGCAAGACCGATGCAGAATGGCCACAGGGCAAGACGAATCAAGCTGGAAAGGGTGTGGTTGACGAGCAAGCGGGCCAATATCAGATTGCCGGCGATGACGCCCGAAAAGATCGGAATTTGCCACAGGCCATAGGCTCGCGGAGTCAGGCCCTGCAGCTGAATCAGCAATAAAGGCGAGAGCCCGATCCAGGCAATCAATGGCAGGCTCATCAGACCGAGTGCGAGGCTTGCGCAGAGGAATCGGCGATTGCTCAGCAGCGCCCCATAACGTTGACACGTTTGCCGCCAGCACAGAGCGGCTGGCGCCAGTTGCTGGCCATCACGGCGCGCCACGCCCACTGTTTCCGGCATGCAGGCGTACAGTCCGAGCCAGATACCGGCTGCCGCCAGACCCAGGCTGTAGAACAGCTCTCTCCAGGTCAGCCATTCCAGCAACAGACTGCCGAGCAACGGCCCCAGCAACGGTGACAGCAGCGCGACGTTACCGAGCAACGCCATCAGGCGCACGGCATCGGCTTCGCAGAACACTTCTTGCAGGGCTGGATAGCTGACCGCCACGACGAAGCCCAGCCCCATGCCCTGGATCAGGCGCAGCAGGTTGAATGTTTCAATATGCCGCGTCGTGACGGCGGCGATGCAGGCGACACTGAACAGCGCGCACCCGCTCAAGAGCAAGCGTCGACGCCCCAGTCGATCAGAGAGCGGGCCAATCAGCCATTGCAGGCAGACACCGCCGATCAGGTAGAGATTGAACGCATTCGGAACGTGCCGTGGATCGGCTTCAAACTCATCTGTTATGGCCAGCATTGCCGGCATGATCATGTCACTGGCCAGATAGGTCAGCAGCTCGAACCCTGTTAGGGCCAGACAGAAACCAATGAGTTTTGCAGGCCGGATATTGATTAATGTTCTCTGCATGGACGTCCTTGTTAGCAAGTCGAAAAAGCTTGCTGGAGACTAGGTGCAGAGGCTCAGAGAGCCTAACGGTTTGCTGCGACATTAAATTTCAAATGCTTGCAGCGTATTTAACCTGGTTGAACGGCGGCGTTGCGCAGAAACAGAAATGCCCGCGCAGAGGCGGGCATTGGGAGGAGGTGGATCGGCGGTCTATTCCTCGCCTCAGGCATTCAATGGCTTGGAGGCGGGGCGAACAATCCTGTTCTATCGATGTTGGTAATAGCCAGGGCCACCCTGGTAATAACGATGGTGATCGTCGTGCCAGCCGCCGTGGGGGAAGATGATGCAGCCACTCAGGGTCAGCAGGGCGAGAACGGGAATCAGCCAGGTGATTCGACGCAGCATTTCAAAAATCCTCATGGTTAAGCCGTCATGAAGCCAAAACTCTTCATCGGCTGTAACATGAGACCCCGTTTGTTGCAGCGCATCCCCGTGAAACGGTATGCGCATGGCATGCAAACGGATACAAACCAGATACATTCAAACGTTTCAGGAACCCGCAATGACCCACAAGCAACGCTTGATTTATTCGATTGTGATCGCCGTGTCCGTGCTGCTGATCATGCTCGGCCTGTCCTGGCTGCAAAACGCGGGAATGATCACCGAGAAAATGTTCCAGTACATCGCCATCGGGGTTGCAGTGGTCGTGGTGATTATCAATGCCGTGCTGCGCCGCAAGGTCAAATCCTGACGGCAATCGCAGCAGGTTTTACTCGGTGAGAAGGGCCGCGGCCTGTGGATGCAGGCTGTAGCTCTTGTCCGCATTGAACGTAATGACGCCTTCGGCGCACAGGCGCTTGAGGACTTCGCGCACACTGAGAAACGACAGCGGGATGTCCAGGTCCAGCAACTGGCTGTGCACACCGCGAACGCCCAGACGACGGTCGGTTTGTGCCGCGACCAGCAAGGCATCGATGACTTTCAGGCGAATCAGGCTGGTGCGCAGACCGAAACTTTTCAGCAGCAACCGGATACGTTCGTTGCCGTGACGTTCCACGCGTTGTCCGAAATCGCTCGCGTGCGGGCTCATGGAAGCTCCTTGTGGCGCCTGGCTACCTTCCGTTGGTAGTTGCGAGTTGTACATGCGATTACTCCTTTTCAGGGCCTGATCGGCAAAGGTTTTTTTGCTCTCTCTAAACAAGACGTTTCAGCTCGACAAATCATGAAAGAAAAAATGTAGAAAATTCGTCGCCATTTCGTCTTTTCCACGTTTTCACGGCTCGAGAATGCCCTTTATCGGGCTAAATTTTTTTCTCCGGTTTCGTTTCTTGGACAGGCTCATTGCGCGTGGACGCGTGGGTGTTTCCAGAGCGGATCCGCAGCCGTCCCATTCGCGTGGCAAGGTCAGATCCGCTCCTCGGTATTTCGATCAGGAGCGAGCGTGATTATTTCCAGGCAGTTAACACGGCTGACCCTTGCCAGTATGTTTTTCGGACTGAGTCTGTCGGCGCATGCCTTCAGTCCAGCCTCTGAGGCCCATGCCGATATCCGCCGCACCGGTTTTGGTGTTCCGCACATCCGTGCAGAAAATGAGCGTGGCCTGGGTTTTGGCATCGGCTACGCCTACGCACAGGACAACCTTTGCCTGCTGGCCAATGAGATCGTTACGGTCAATGGCCAGCGTTCACGTTATTTCGGCCCCGATCAGTTCACCGTTGAAGAGCGCGAGAATCGCGTCAGTGATGTGTTCTTCACATGGCTCAATACCCCTGAGGCCGTCCAGACGTTCTGGCAGGCGCAAACCGCTCAGGTGCGTGATCTGGTCGAGGGTTATGCCGCCGGCTACAACCGTTATCTCGCCGAGCGTCGCCAGCAAGGCTTGCCGCAGCAGTGCCAGGGCGAATGGGTGCGCGATATCGCCCCAGAGGATCTGGTGAAGCTGACCCGGCGTCTGCTGGTGGAAGGTGGCGTTGGCCAGTTTGCCGAAGCCTTGGCGGGCGCCACGCCGCCGCAAGCCACCGCGCGCGTCGAGCACGACAACCACGCTTACCAGTTGGCCGACGCGCGTCGGCAGCGTTTTGCCCTGGACCGTGGCAGCAACGCGGTGGCCGTGGGCAGCGAGCGCTCATTCAATGGCCGTGGCATGTTGTTGGCAAATCCGCATTTCCCGTGGGTGGGCGGCATGCGTTTTTATCAGATGCACCTGACCATCCCCGGCAAACTCGACGTCATGGGCGCCGCATTGCCCGGCTTGCCGATGATCAATATCGGCTTCAACCAGCATCTGGCGTGGACGCACACCGTCGACTCGTCCAAGCACTTCACGCTGTATCGCCTTCAGCTTGATCCGAAAGACCCGACACGCTATCTGCTGGACGGTCAGTCGCTGCCGATGAGCAAGCAGACCGTGACTGTGCAGGTCAAACAGGCCGACGGCCAAGTGGTGCCGGTGGCGCGTGAGGTCTATAGCTCGCAGTTCGGCCCGATTGTGCAGTGGCCGGGCAAGCTCGACTGGGATAACCAGTTTGCTTACAGCCTGCGTGATGCCAATCTCGACAACGACCGTGTGCTGAAGCAGTGGTACGCGATGAATCAGGCCACCAGTCTCAAGGACTTGCAGGATTCGGTGCACAAGATTCAGGGTATTCCCTGGGTCAATACCCTGGCCGTGGATGACCAGGGGCAGACGCTGTACATGAATCTGTCGGTGGTGCCGAATGTCAGCGTCGACAAGCTGGCCAAATGCAGTGACCCGCGTGCCGGTTTGCAGATGATCGTGCTGGACGGCGCCAACAGCGCCTGCGCCTGGGACATTGATCCGCAAGCGGCGCAGAAGGGCATTTATGCCGCCAGTCAATTACCGCAATTGCTGCGCAAGGACTTTGTCCAGCACTCCAACGATTCCGCGTGGCTGGCCAACCCGGCGCAACCATTGACGGGTTTCTCGCCGCTGATCAGTCAGCAAGGCCAACCGCTGGGATTACGCTCCCGGTTCGCCCTTGACCGCTTGGGTCAACTGAGCAAAAAAGGCTCGCTGGCGGTGCAGGACCTGCAACAAATGGTCATGGACGATCAGGTGTATCTGGCGACACTGGTGGTACCGGATCTGCTGAAGTTTTGCGCGGCTGACCTGGGCGCCGACGCAGCGACATTGAAGCCTGTGTGCGCCAGCCTCAAAGCCTGGGATGGTCGGGCAAACCTCGATTCGGGCCTGGGCCTGGTGCATTTCCAGCACATCATGCAGGCGCTGCAGGAATCGCCGGATATCTGGAGCGTCGCCTTCGATCCGAACGACGCGCAACATACCCCGCGCGGTCTGGCGGTCAAGCAACCGGCCGTGGCACAGGCACTGCGCGACGCGATGCTGGCTTCTGCCGAGTCGACCGGCAAAATGGGCCTCAAGGCGCAAACGCGCTGGGGTGATATCCAGGTGGTCAGCAGTGGTGGCCAACAGACGCCTATCCACGGCGGGCCGGGGACGTTAGGTATTTACAACGCGATTCAAAGTGTTCCGCGCGAGGATGGCAAGCTTGAGGTGGTCAGTGGCACCAGCTACCTGCAAGTCGTGACGTTCGATGAAAAAGGACCGCATGCGCAGGGGCTGCTGGCGTTCTCGCTGTCCAGTGATCCAGCGTCGAAATACTCGCGTGACCAGACCGAAGCATTTTCGAAGAAGCAGTGGAGTGTGTTGCCGTTTACCGAGCAGCAGATCCAGGCTGACCCGCAGTATCAGGTGCAGACGGTCGGCGAGACCGTGGACAAGGCAGGGAAAGTCGCGGCGCAATAACTGGATTGTTTCTACAGCAAGACCCGAGGGCCGCATCCCGCTAAAGGATGTGGCCTTCAGTTTTTTACCGGTTTTTGTGGCAACGAGTTGATGACCGGGTTGCCTTCCTTGTTGCGTGTCAGATAGACCGGCAGCACTTTGGGCAGGGAATTCACCAGATTGTGCAGCTCTTTGATGTTGTAGACGCCGCCAACCCGAATCGAGCCGGTACTGGTGTCGGCGAGCATCAACGGATTGTTCAGGTAACGGTTGATCAGCGGCAGCGCTTCATTGAGGGCCAGATTGTCCAGCACCAGTTTGCCACTGCGCCAGGCCAACGCTGTGTCGTTGGCGTAGGTCTGGCTGATCTGCGGCATGTAATCACCGTGCCTGTAACGGGCCTGCATCGACGGCCCGAGGCGCAAGCCATCGCCCGGCAGTGTGGCATCGCTGGTCACCAGTACCGAACCTTCAATCAGGTTCACCCGCACCTGATCTTCATACAACCAGACGTTGAACCGCGTACCGGTCACGCGAATCTGGCCTTCGCCTGCACGAACGATAAACGGGTGGGTCAGATCGTGGCTGACGGTGAAGAACGCTTCGCCTTTTTTCAGCGTGACACGACGTTCATTCTTGTAGTTGCTGAAGGTCAGATCCGTATTGAGGTTCAATTCAAGTTGGCTGCCGTCACTCAGGGTCACCTGACGCACCGCATCAGTGGCGGCGAAATGCTGATAGCTGTTGGGCAACCAGCCGAGATTCCAGCCGGTGTACGCCGCCAGTGGCAGCGCAAGCGCACAGACACCGGCAGCTACCGCATATTGACGCCATGGACGGGAACGCTGGCTGCCTGGCAGCACGACAGGCGCAGGTTCCGGGCGCGGCAGATGCTCGGCAACGTCCCAGATTTCCAGCATGGCCTCATACTCGAACGCATGCAGGGGGTGAGCGGCATGCCATTGTTCGAATGCGCGACGCTCTTCGTCCGTGCAGTCGGCGGCGTGCAGACGCATGCACCAATGCGCGGCGGCATCAGTGATCGCATCGTATTCGGCTTCCGATAGAGTGTCTTGGGTCATTGACTCGTCCTGATTTCGCACATTCTAACCTTGAGGGGAAGTTGCCGAGAACATCAGTCATGGCAATTAACCATCAAAGTGGAACTTATTTTTCGCTCTGACGCCCAAAAAGCAGGACGCCACTGACTACTATCCATAAATGGAGTGAAAAAATGATCAAAAGAACCTTCGCCGCCGTGATTGCCACTGCCACGTTGCTCAGTGCGGGGGCTGCATGGGCGGACAAGCCAGGTGCTGGCTGGATTACCATTGAAAAAGCCATCGAAACCGTCAAGACCAAGGCCGGTTACGTTGAAGTCTATGAAATCGAAGCCGACAACAATGGCTACTGGAAGGGCGAAGGGCGCAAGGCTGATGGCGTGGTCTACGAATTTCGCATCGATGGCGCTTCCGGCAATATCTTGAGGGATCAGAAGGACTGATCCGCGCTTCAAACCAACCAGCACATGCGCAGGCCAGGCCTGCGCATTTTTTTTGCCTGGGCTACGGCGAAACAGCCGGCACCGGATCGAGCTGCCTGCCCATCTCGCAAATCAGAAAGGCAATCGAATCGGCATTGCGCAAGATCGTCTCAATTCGCGGATAAGGCGTCTGTTGATCGAGGAATGCGTCGCGTGCCGCCGCCAGTGTGGGGCTCAGTGTCGCGTCGAGAATTTCCTTGCTGACATTGGACATTTCCGCGATCTGATCGAACCCGATCCACGATTGACGCTTGTCGCTCCAGCGGGAAAACAACTCTTGTCGCGGGGTCGCCAGGGACAGCGCCTCACGCTGGAAAGCCTGCTGGGAGTTTTTCATCGCCGCGCCCTGGCCGGTAATCGTTTCAATCAGATCGGTAAACGGTCGTCGTGCTTCCAGCGAGGCAATGTCGACGGCATTGCAACGTTGATGAGCGAATTCATGGATCAGAATGGACGCCTGGGCATGCCCGTCGACATTGAAAGGTTCGGTCAGCGAAGACTTGTACCAATCCAGTTGTTGGGCGAAGAATTTCTCGGTGAAATGCACCTTGCGATGCTCGTCATCATCGAGCACAAACGCGATCAGGTTGGCCTCGGGATATTTGTTCGAGCCGATGATGAAACGATCGGTGTTCATCAGATCTTCCGCAGGATCCACCAGCGCCGTACAGACGGGGACGATCGCGTTTTTCACTTTGCCGAGAAGCGTGCTGTCGACGGTGTTTACATCAAAAAACGCCTTGAGGAAACGATCCAGACGCGTTCCGGGAAGGTCCCTTTTCAACTGTGCCAGATTGTGCAGACTGTTGAACGCATAGTAGCGGGCCATATCGACGGCCTGGACCAACATGCGCGCCTTGTCCGGGTGTTTGGCGCGAATATCCTCCATACCGTGTGCTTCGATGTTCAGCACCAGTCGGCGTTCGCGGTCGGTCGCATACCGGTTGTACATTTTCGACATGGCCTTGCCGTAGTGGATGGTGTGCCGGTCCGGGTCCAGCACCAGTTGCGTGGCGGTTTTATGCAAACTGGGACCATAGGTTCGGTCGTTAACCATTCGCCACACAACACCTGGTTTGTCGACACGGTAAACCTTGCCGGCAATGGCCGCGTAGGTGCGTCTGTCGTGGGTATTGAGGTAAGTCCCGCTTTCGGCGTCATGGCGCAGTTCGGACAATGTGACGGTTGTGGATTCGAACCATTGCAACTCGGTGCGTGACGGTGCCGTCGGATTTATCTGGGCGCGATGGACGGGCGCTGGAGAGATTTGCCGGGGCTGCGACGCGCTCTCCGCAGCGGTTTCAGCGGATTCCTCCATCGATAGACGACCCATGCTGATCATTTGCAGAGCGCCGGCGATAAACGCCTTCAGCGCGCGTTTCCAGTGATGATCCTGCAAGGCTTCGGCGGAGTCCTTGAAGTCTTTGTAGCTTTGCCAGAGAAATGCCACGTAGGCGAGTTTGCCCGGCAACAGGCCGGAGATCAGTTTGATGCCATCGCTGAAGAGGTTTTTGGCCGCCTCCCAATCCGCTTGGGCAGTACGTTGCACTTGACTGGCGAGCAGGTGCGGCAAGAGGGCGATGTTGTCCTGGTACAAACGGGACAGGAAATGCTTGTCGATAACATTGACCGATAGCGTCATTTCGCTGGCTTCGCCGACGCTCGACGCTAATAAACCGCGCAACGATGCTTGCTGATGTTCGGGCGAGCGTCTAATCAGCAAATCCTGCAGTGAGCCCGGCGTATTCAGCGCGCTGATCAGATCGGTCTCGCTGGCGAATTCGCGAAACGCCTCCTCGGCATAGGGTGTGTAGAGCACGGTTGGGCCAGGTCGCGAAGCGTCGATCACGTACATTGCCAGTGTTTCGACCGGTGCAGCGCCGGGCGTCTTGATCAATGCAAGCGGCGATACGCGCGCATGAGCACCCTCGACGCTGGCGCGTGCCTTGCCATCCGGCATGTCCAGCACCTGGCTGATCAGGTCGTAGGCCTGCTCGGACAAGCGCTGTTGCAGTTTCAATGCGTGGGCATGTTGCAGCAGTTGCCAGGGAACTTGTCGTAAGAAACGCTGCTTTCGCACAGCGGCCTGTGGGGTGTTTTGCGAAAGCGTGTCAGTCACCGTCTTGGCGTAGACAGTCGGGATGGCGAGGGACAAGAGCATCTGGCGGACAGCCTGTTGATCCAGGCTGGCCGGTAATGCCTGCGAGGTGCTTGAAGCCACTTTGAAGCCAGTGCCCTGGGCGATGTTGACGTGGTTCAAGGCGAATTCGACCAGGTTGCGTGCCGGCCCGACGAGCGTCAGATCAGGGGTGATTTCGATCTGTAGCGGGTCCAGATGACGCCCCGCAAATCGAGCTTCCAGCAACGATTGCAGCGTCTCGCGTACATAGCGGGCCAGGGGGGCAATACCGTGCAGGTAGTCCTTGTTATCGATAACGCTGTTGCGCCATTGCTCCAGCAGTTCGAGGTGGCGTTGTTGCTCGGCAAGCGGCGCCATGCCCAGCCATGCCGGAAGTAATTGTTGTTGCCGGATGGCCTGGGCAAGGTCGGAGGCACGCTGCAGATTGGTTTCGAGCAGATTGTTTCTCAGAGCAGACAGTGCCTGAGTCATCTGTGCATGATCCGGCAGGCGCTTGCGCAGTTGTTCGGCACGAGCGAGATAGAGCTCGATCGCCGATTGCATGCAGGCATCCAGCACATTGTCTTCGATCAACTGCAACGGCCCTAACGAGTATCGGCGGTGGAGCATTTGTGGATAGGCGCGCAGGTTCTCCAGCAACGCCAGTCGTTGAACACTGTCCTGAAGTCGCTGGTTCAATGCTTTTCGAGCACTGACAATGCTGTCGAATGCCTGAAGTCCCAGCGCGGGTGTCCACAGTATCACCCGGCCGGAGTGCTCCGTATCGAGTCCGCCGCGCTCAGTCAGAAGAACACACTGATCGAGAGGCAATGGGTTGTTCTCCCCGGACACATTCACCGTCAGGGACCAGGCGTCCGGGCGAAAACCGTTGAGGGAACGTCGATCCTTGCGTGTCGGCTGGTCTGCATTGAACACCGCATCGACAATTGCCCGCTGGGGGCGTTGCAGCGTGCCGTGGATGACCCTGAGTTCTGCTTCGCCACAAACACCCACGAACAGTGCATGCGCCAGCCTTCCTTTCATGTTCTCCAGATAGGCCCGCTGATCAGTCGCGGGCGACAACGGCTGGGCAGCGAATTCGGCGGCCAGAAGGGTTTTGACGTCGTCGAACGATTTGATCGCAATCGTGGTTTTGTCGGCCAGTACCTGCGAGGGTTGCTGATGTCCGAGCAGTATCGGGCGGGTGCTCCAGCGTTCGAAACTGTCGAGCGTCAGCAACTGCTCGTGGAGCATCGTGCGGATATCCAGCGCCTTGTCGCAAAGGGCATGTGCGTCCACGGCGCCATCGCTGTGGCGAAACACCTGCAACACGTAGTCGACGTTACGCCGTTGTTTGGTCAGGATGAGTTCAAACAATACTTTGAAAATCTCGCCGGAAATGACTTCGCCTGTTACCTGCGGGTGATCGAAACCGATGAAACGGTTGCGTTCCTCCAGATTCAATAGCCCGTACAGTTCGTCCTCGTGTCCGGCCCGCTTGAACTTGCTCAGCAGGGTTTGCTTGAGATCCGGGTAATCCCTGAGTACTTGCAGGCCGTGGGTCGGTGTGTACAGGTAGGCGTTGGTGTGGCTGATCATCAACGAGCCCGCCAGTTCGACGTAGTTGGCCTGGTACTCCCACATGCGCACGGTCTCGATGGTGGGCAGACGAGAGACTGACGGCAGCGGTTCTATCATGGCGTGCAAGGTCGTGAACTGTGCAGCATCAATGATGTTGGTTTCTCGTTTGAGCAACAGGTCGGCGCGGGCCTGATCTTCAAGTGCCTGCGCGAAAAAATCGCGACGCGTGGAACCCTCTGCGCAAGGCGACTGCCAGTACATTACAAGGCGCTCGAACAACAGCACGGTAAGTTTTCCGGCAGCGCTGATGACGGCATTCTCCCAGTGCGCCTGATCTGTCACTGCCGGCGGTTGCGCTGGATTGGAATACTCATGCAGTGAGCCTTGCGGCCATCTTCCGTGTCGGTAATACATCAGCAGGGCGTCGCTCAGGCTCATGGCGTCGAGCCAGTGTCGGGTCATATCGAGATCAGGACTGAGATAAAAACTGACGCGCGTGTGACGCTGTTGCATCCCAGGGAATGCGTCTTGAAGCGACGCTTGCAGGACGTGCTCGATCATTGAAGCGAGGGAGGGGAGTTGCTGCAGTTCAGCCAGCATCGCTTGCGCGTTTACCTGCTGGGCTTGAGTGATGCCTGCTCGCTGGTCGTCGAATATATCGTCGCCGATGCTTTGAAAACTGATCTGAAGGTCATCGGCTTCCAGCAACTGCCGGCGTTGACTGATCGGCAGGAACGCCAATAAACGTTCGGCCATGCCCGGCGTATCGAGGCGTTTCTTCAACTGCTCCTTGAGGTCGGTGCGGCTGTGGTGCTTTTTGATACCTTCATAAGGTGTGTAGAGAATCTCGCCGCCGTCATCCGGGGTCGCACCGAGGGTGAAACAGCCGGCCAATGGCACGGCGGGGAGGCCTGTGGCGCTGAGCAGGATGCGCTGCGCCAGCATCGGCGGGATCTGCTGGCTACGTAGCGTTTGGGTGGCCAGTTGGGTGTGGGCCAGCCAGTCGAATTCCCTGCGCGACAAGCCATGCGTTCGCCCAAGCTCATTCCAGAGACCGGGCGATTTCAGGGCTTCGGGAAACAGTAACGGAGAAACAGCTGCAGACATGATCGAGTCTCGACGGGGCGCGTTGCAGCGCCGATAGATAGAGGCTCTAGGTTATGAGTCGCAGGGGGCCGGCAGGTGGTACATAGTTACCGCACGCAGACGGGCGCAATGTGCCAATCTGTGACGCCGTTGCCCCGGCCTGTCGTGTTCGAGGGTTGACACGTTGGCTTGGCGGCGTGATTAATCGGATCGCGAGTTCGTACGCTGTTGTTCCCTCCAATAATTAATCTGGAGCTTCAGATGTCTGCGCCATCCGATCCTGTGTCGTCTGCTGTCTCATCAACGCTGTCGCTGGCGGCGTTGACGCAACTGCTTGAAACGATTTTTCTGCGCCACGGTACGTCTGCCGCCGTCGCCCGATCGCTGGCCGCCAATTGCGCGGGGGCCGAACGTGACGGTGCTCACAGCCATGGCGTGTTCCGCATTCCCGGTTATGTGTCGACCCTCAACAGCGGCTGGGTCAACGGGCAGGCAGTGCCGCAGGTCGAAGATGTCGCCTCGGGGTTTGTGCGGGTCGACGCTGCTAACGGCTTTGCCCAGCCAGCACTGGAGGCGGCACGGCCATTGTTGGTGGAAAAGGCCCGCAGTGCCGGCATCGCGGTTCTGGCCATTCGCAACTCGCATCATTTCGCCGCGCTGTGGCCGGACGTTGAACCTTTCGCCGAAGAAGGTCTGGTGGCCCTGAGTGTGGTCAACAGCATGACCTGCGTGGTGCCGCATGGTGCCGACCGGCCGCTGTTCGGCACCAATCCGATCGCTTTCGCCGCGCCACGGGCGGGGGCTGCGCCGATTGTCTTCGATCTGGCTACGAGTGCCATTGCCCATGGCGATGTGCAGATTGCCGCGCGTAAAGGTGAGCGTCTGCCGGCCGGGATGGGTGTCGACAGCCTTGGTCAGCCGACGCAGGACCCGAAGGCGATTCTGGAGGGCGGTGCGTTGCTGCCGTTCGGCGGTCACAAGGGCTCGGCCCTGTCGATGATGGTTGAGTTGTTGGCGGCAGCGCTGACGGGGGGCAATTTCTCTTTCGAATTCGACTGGAACAATCATCCCGGCGCGAAAACCCCGTGGACCGGTCAATTGCTGATCGTGATCGATCCGAGCAAAGCCGCCGGGCAGAGTTTTGCCGAGCGCAGTCATGAATTGGTGCGGCAGATGCACGGCGTCGGGCTCAAGCGCCTGCCGGGTGATCGTCGGCATTTGCAGCGGGAAAAATCTCTGGAGCAAGGGATTGTGCTGGAGGCGAAAACTTTGGAACAACTTCAGCACCTGGCAGGATTTTAAGCGATTCACTCGGGTGAAAATGGCTGCCGGGCGGAAGGCGGCAGCCAGCCTTTGAGGGGGATTGCCGAGGCGTTCCTACAGATTTTGAAATAATTTGTGGCTGGGGAAATGCCTGCGAGTGCCTGTACGCTTCAAGGCCTTTTTCCATTCAGGACTTGCATGAACACCCTCTCGGAGCCTCCCAGTTTTCCGTTTTCCCTGCGCCATGGCGCGGTCTTGACGCACTCGCAGCATCCAGTTTTCCGACTCCCGACCATCGTAGACAACGCAGCCTCAGAGCTTTCGCGTTGCACTTTGCCGTGTCCGGCAGCCTGACTTCACTGAAGAGAGATCGAGACATTTTATGGAATGGTTAGCGGATCCCACGGCCTGGCTTGGCCTTTTGACACTGATCGTGCTGGAGTTGGTGCTGGGCATCGACAACCTGGTGTTCATCGCGATTCTGGCGGACAAACTGCCTCCGCATCAGCGTGACCGCGCGCGGATCATTGGCTTGTCGCTGGCACTGATCATGCGCCTGGGCCTGTTGGCGAGTATTTCCTGGCTGGTGACGCTCACTCAGCCGTTGTTTGAAGTGTTCGACAAGAGCTTTTCCGGCCGTGACCTGATCATGCTGTTTGGTGGCGTGTTCCTGTTGTTCAAGGCCACCATGGAATTGCATGAGCGTCTGGAGGGGCATGTCGGCGAGCGTTCGAGTAACACGGCGTATGCGCTGTTCTGGCCGATCGTGGCGCAGATTGTGGTACTCGACGCGGTGTTCTCGCTGGACGCGGTCATTACTGCTGTGGGCATGGTCGATGAACTGGCGGTGATGATGATCGCGGTGATCATTTCCATCGGCCTGATGATCGTCGCGAGCAAGCCATTGACGCGCTTCGTCAATGCGCACCCGACCGTGATCATGCTGTGTCTGGGCTTTTTGATGATGATCGGTTTCGCCTTGACGGCCGAAGGCCTGGGCTTCCACATCCCGAAAGGTTATCTGTACGCGGCGATTGGTTTCTCGATCCTGATCGAAGTGTTCAACCAGATCGCCAGGGCCCGACGCAAGCGCTCCATGCAGGGTTTGCGGCCGATGCGCGAGCGTACGGCGCATGCGGTGATGCGTTTGCTGGGCGGCCGCAAGTTGGCCGTGGAGGAGGTCGGCGAAGAGATTTCCGACCTGTTGGATAATGGCGACGCACCGATCGCGGAGCTGTTCGACCGACGCGAGCGGGTAATGATCAGTGGTGTACTGCAATTGGCCGAACGGCCGATTCGGGCACTGATGACCGTGCGCGCCGATGTCGACTGCATTGATCTGGCAGACGATGCTGAGAGCATTCGCACGAAGTTGATGCACTCGTCCTACTCACGTCTGCCGCTGATTCGTGATGGCGCGGTGGATGAGCCGTTGGGCTTCGTGCACAAAAAGGAGTTGCTCAAGGAATACCTGGCCGGCGAAGAGCCGAATCTGGAACACCTTGCACGCCAGACGATCAATCTGCTCGACAGTTATTCGATCCTCAACGCGCTGGAGCAAATGCGTGCGGCCTCAACCCACATTGCCTTCGTGGTCAATGAATTCGGTGACTTTGTCGGCGTTTTGACCATGACCGACATTCTCGAATCGATTGCCGGCGAGCTGCCTGATGCCAGCGAAATCGAAGGCCCGGATGTGATCGAGGAGCACGGCGGGTTCATGGTCAGCGGCGCGCTGAACCTGATGCGAGTTCGGCAGCGTACCGGGTTCGGCGCAGAGCCGACCGAGGATTACCAGACGTTGGCCGGGTTGGTGATGAGCTTGCTCGATCGATTGCCGATTGTGGGCGATCGGCTGGACTACGAGGAATGGCAAATGACCGTGGTCAAGGTCGAAGAGCGGCGCGTGACACGGGTATTGCTGACCCAAAACCAACCCTGAACCACATACCCCTGTAGGAGCTGCCGCAGGCTGCGATCTTTTGATCCTGGCGTTTTCAAGAACAAGATCAAAAGATCGCAGCCTGCGGCAGCTCCTACAGGTGGAAGGTGCCGTCCTCTACCAGCGACGCGCGATACAGAGGGTCACGCGATTTTCGCACCACTCGGCACATTTCGCCGGCCAGCAGTTCGGGGGAGGGTGCACAGAGTGCGCAGCGTACTGCGTAGCCAGGTCAGATCATGCGTAGGCTTTTGGTGCACGGTACGGGCATTGGTCTTGCCGATGTGCCTGGCGAAATCCTCACTTAATGTTTCTTCACTGGCGAAGCCTTTGAGTTTCTTCAGCAGTTTGCCGTCCTGGTAGAACAGCACCGTCGGGGTTCCAGTGACAAGTGGGTGACGAGGTGTTTCGCGAGTGTTGAGCATATAGATGGCGGCGCGATGCCGAAAAGGTTCGGCTACCTGGCGAAAGACCGGACTTGCCCACTCACACGCAGGACAATCTTCATTCGCGAAGTAGAAAATCACCGGGCGCCAGGTTTTCAAGGCTTTGCGGTAGACCGGGGCCAGATCTGCACGTGAAGTCATCGTGTTCATCCGGATAGCCTCAATAACCGTTGATGTCTGCAGACCTTACAAGTAAGGACTCAGGCAAATCTACTGTCAGATATGACAGGTGTGCAGATGCGTTTTTGAGTATTGAATCAATGGGCCGCTTCCGAAGCTGCATTGATAGGCAATGACGCATGGAAGCGTCTATTCGTTGACAGGAGTTACACAATGCAAACAGATAACCTGATCCCAAATGGCGATTTTTCTCAAGGCGATAAGGAGTGGCGGATCTACTTTAGTCCTGGCAGCCCGGCGTGGGCTGAGATCCGCGACGGTTACTGTCATGTAAAGGAAGGTGCAGCGGCTGAGCAAACCCTGGAGCTGGCTGCTGGTACGTACTATTTTTCTTTCGAGTGTTTGTTTCCGGAAGCATCAAAAAGTTACGTTAATCTTGCATTGGAAATGTCCGGTTTGCGCAAGCAAATTGATGTGAGGACCGGGCCCGACTATCTGCCCTACGCAATGACATTTGAAGTTGCTGCTCAGCAATCAGGCGGCCCGGATTTGTTTAGCTTGGCGCTGAGGGGCAATCAGGTGGGCGGGAAATATCGTAATGTCCGACTGATCTCGATTGATTGACCATTGGCCCAAAAAGACTTCGTCTGGGAGCTGATAGTGCTCCCACGGCGTTGAAGTTTATCCCTGTAGCGTGTGAAATTTTACCCGCCCAATTCAAGCATCAGATTGATGCACATGTGCCCTGATGTGTCACCGAAATCAGAAAATGTAGCTAAATGTAGCGCTGGTATCTAAGCGTTCACGTTAGGCATTTTTTCCACCTGCTTCCATCCCTCTGATTCACATCACATTTCATATTCTCCAGGACGTCCGCCCATTCCTGTGGCACACTTTCTGCTGTCTATTCCGTAGTAACAAACCGTGTTCCGGTATAGCGGAATAAACACAAATCCTGGAGTGCTTGCCATGCATCGCCGACCTTCCTTGTTCAAAGCGTGTGTTTTTGTTCTTGCGGCTTCTTCCACTGTCATCGGGCTCGCTCAGGCAGCCGACAGTAAGCTCGACAGCGTGCTGGCCCGTGGCAAATTGATCGTGGGCACCGGGAGCACCAATGCGCCATGGCATTTCCAGGGCGCGGATGGCAAGTTGCAGGGATTTGATATCGACATCGCGCGCATCGTCGCCAAAGGCCTGTTCAACGACCCGAGCAAGGTCGAGTTCGTGGTGCAGTCGTCCGATGCGCGGATTCCCAATCTGCTGACCGACAAGGTCGACATGAGCTGCCAGTTCATCACCGTCACCGCCAGCCGCGCGCAGCAAGTGGCGTTCACGCTGCCGTACTATCGCGAAGGCGTCGGTCTGTTGCTGCCAAACAACAGCAAGTACAAGGAAATCGAAGACCTGCAAGCCGCTGGCGACAGCGTCACCGTAGCCGTGCTGCAAAACGTCTACGCCGAAGAACTGGTGCACCAGGCATTGCCGAAAGCCAAGGTTGACCAGTACGACAGCGTCGACCTGATGTATCAGGCGGTGAACTCCGGTCGCGCCGATGCCGCCGCCACCGACCAGTCCTCGGTCAAATACCTGATGGTGCAGAACCCTGGCCGTTATCGCAGCCCGACTTACGCCTGGAGCCCGCAAACCTATGCCTGCGCCGTCAAGCGTGGCGATCAGGACTGGCTGAACTTCGTCAACACCGCGTTGCATGAAGCCATGACCGGGGTTGAATTTCCGACTTATGCGGCGTCGTTCAAGCAATGGTTCGGTGTTGATTTGCCATCGCCCGCGATCGGTTTCCCCGTCGAATTCAAATGATCCCGTGAGAGTGGGGCGATGCATGTCGCCCCGCTCAAGGTACTGCTGACCATGAACTATCAGTTGAACTTTGCCGCCGTGTGGCGCGATTTCGACACCTTGCTGGCGGGGCTCGGTCTGGGCCTTGAACTGGCCTTGGTGTCGATCGCGATCGGCTGCGTGATCGGCCTGCTGATGGCGTTTGCCTTGCTTTCAAAGCATCGCGCTCTGCGGGTGCTGGCCTCGGTGTACGTCACGGTGGTGCGTAACACGCCGATTCTGGTGTTGATTCTGTTGATCTACTTTGCCTTGCCGAGCCTCGGGATTCGTCTGGACAAGATCCCGTCGTTCATCATCACGCTCTCGTTGTATGCCGGGGCCTATCTGACCGAAGTGTTCCGGGGCGGTTTGCTGAGCATTCCCAAGGGCCAGCGCGAAGCGGGGTTGGCGATCGGTCTGGGCGAGTGGCAGGTCAAGGCTTATGTCACCGTGCCGGTGATGCTGCGCAACGTCTTGCCGGCGCTGTCGAACAACTTCATTTCGC
Organism: Pseudomonas sp. PB103; assembly: GCF_009764635.1. Taxonomy (NCBI): domain Bacteria; kingdom Pseudomonadati; phylum Pseudomonadota; class Gammaproteobacteria; order Pseudomonadales; family Pseudomonadaceae; genus Pseudomonas; species Pseudomonas sp. PB103. The sequence continues at coordinate 47,569 of NZ_RWIL01000157.1, forward strand.
TGTTCAAGGACACCTCGCTCGCTGCTGCGATTGCGGTGCCGGAGCTGACTTATTACGCGCGCAAGATCAACGTCGAGAGCTACCGGGTGATCGAAACCTGGCTGGTGACCACGGCGTTGTATGTCGCGGCCTGTTACCTCATTGCCATACTGCTGCGTTACCTCGAGCAGCGTCTGGCGATCCGCCGATAGGAGGCTGCGATGTACGAATCGCCCAGTTGGCTACATGAATTATGGGTGGCGCGCGAGCCGCTTTTGCAGGGCTTTATAACCAGTGTGCAAGTGTCGGCGCTGGCGATCCTGCTCGGCACGATGCTCGGCGTGGTCGCCGGTCTGGTGCTGACGTACGGCAGGTTCTGGATGCGCGCGCCGTTTCGCTTTTATGTCGACCTGATTCGCGGCACACCGGTGTTTGTGCTGGTGCTGGCCTGCTTTTATATGGCGCCGGCACTCGGTTGGCAGATCAGTGCGTTTCAGGCCGGTGCGTTAGGGCTGACGCTGTTCTGCGGCTCGCACGTCGCCGAGATTGTTCGCGGTGCGCTGCAAGCGTTGCCGCGTGGACAGATGGAAGCGAGCCAGGCCATCGGCCTGACGTTCTACCAATCCCTCGGCTACGTGTTGTTGCCTCAGGCGTTGCGGCAGATCCTGCCGACCTGGGTCAATTCGTCCACCGAAATTGTCAAGGCCTCGACCTTGCTCTCGGTGATCGGCGTCGCCGAGTTGCTGCTCAGCACGCAACAGATCATCGCCCGGAACTTCATGACCCTGGAGTTCTATCTGTTCGCCGGTTTTCTGTTCTTCGTCATCAACTACGGCATCGAATTACTCGGCCGGCACATTGAAAAGCGGGTGGCCCTGCCATGATTGAAACTCCAGTTTGCAACCTTCAGAACGGCCAGCCGCTGCTGGACATTCGTGGCCTGCACAAGCAATACGGCGCGGTCGAAGTGCTCAAGGGCGTCGACCTGAGCATGCAGCGCGGCAACGTGGTGACGCTGATCGGCTCCAGCGGATCGGGCAAAACCACGCTGCTGCGATGCGTGAACATGCTCGAAGAGTTCCAGGGCGGGCAGATCCTGCTCGACGGCGAATCGATCGGCTACGACGAAAGCAACGGCAAACGCGTGCGCCATGCGGAAAAGGTCATCGCCCGGCATCGCGCAATGACCGGCATGGCGTTTCAGCAATTCAATCTGTTCCCGCATCTCACCGCGTTGCAGAACGTCACCTTGGGTCTGCTCAAAGTGAAGAAGATGCACAAGGACGAAGCCGTGGCGCTCGCCGAGAAATGGCTTGAGCGCGTGGGGCTGTTGGAGCGGCGCAATCACTTTCCCGGTCAGTTGTCCGGTGGTCAGCAGCAGCGTGTGGCGATCGCCCGGGCGATTGCGATGAACCCGAGTTTGATGCTGTTCGACGAAGTCACTTCGGCCCTCGATCCTGAGCTGGTGGGCGAGGTGCTCAACGTGATCAAGGGCCTGGCCGAGGACGGCATGACCATGTTGCTGGTGACCCACGAGATGCGTTTTGCCTTCGAGGTCTCGGACAAGATCGTTTTCATGAATCAGGGGCGAATCGAAGAGCAGGGGCCTCCCAAGGATCTGTTCGAACGCCCGCAATCGCCGCGTCTGGCTGAGTTTCTCAAAAGCACGCGGTTCTGACTTTTCACTTTTGTAATCAGGAGAAATACCCATGAGCATTACTCGTTACGGCACCGGCAGCACCGCCGCTGGCGGCCAGCCACGTCCATTCGCCCGCGCTGTTGAGGCGGATGGCTGGCTGCACGTTTCCGGGCAGGTGCCGGCGGTGGATGGCGAGATCATTATCGGCGGCATCGTCGAGCAGACTCACCAGACCATGAAGAACCTGATCGCGATTCTCGAAGAGGCCGGTTATGGCCTGGAAGATGTCGTGCGCGCCGGTGTGTGGCTGGACGATCCGCGTGATTTCAGCAGTTTCAACAAGGTTTTCGGCGAGTACTTCAAACCCGAGCACGCCCCGGCGCGAGCCTGTGTGCAGGCGAGCATGATGGTTGATTGCAAGGTCGAGATCGACTGCATCGCCTACAAGAAAAAGCCCTGATCACTCGCGCGTTTGCGCGTAAACGGTTACCTGACTGACGATGACCCTTGTAGGAGCTGCCGAAGGCTGCGATCTTTTGGCATTTTTGGAAGCGCCAGAAAGGCAAGATCAAAAGATCGCAGCCTGCGGCAGCTCCTACAGGGAATATTGAGTGAGTAATGACATGACCGAAGACACCATCAAACGCCGGGCCCGCGGTCTGGACCGGGCGTTCGATATCCTCGACTTCCTCAAGGAGATCGGCCAGCCGCTGCGCCCGAACGATATTGCCAACGGCATCGGCAGCCCGAAATCCACGGTCTACGAATTGGTTGCCTCGTTGCTGGAGCGACGGATTCTCGAGCCGGTGGGCAAGGACGGTCATGTCTATCTCGGCCGTCAGCTGTATTTCCTCGGGCAGGCGCATCTGCGTCATTTCGACCTCAGTCGCGAAGCCGATCACGCCTTGCAGGAGATCGTCAGTCAGACCCATGAAACCGCGCAGATGTGCCTGCTCAACGGGCGTAAATACACGGTTGCGCTGATGAAGGAGGGCGAGCGGCATTTTCGGATCTCCTCCGATATCGGCGAAAACGCGCCGATCCCGTGGACGGCTTCCGGTCGCTTGCTGCTTGCACACTTGAGCGACCAGCAGATCATCGACCTGATCGACGAAGACGACTACATCCTGCCCGACGGCGAGCGCTTGCCGCTGGAACTGTTTCTCGGGCAAATCCGCCAGGCCGGCCTCGATGGATTTTTTTCCTTCGACAGTGTCGCCGACACCTTTACCCATTGCTTCGCCGCCCCGGTCAAAGACCGTAATGGCGTGGCTATCTGCACCCTGTGCATCGTCGCCCCACGGGCCGATGCAAAGAACAATTACAACGACTATCGCCGGGTGCTGATCGAGAGTGCCAACAGCCTCGCCCGGCGTATCAACGAATAACCGCGACCGCCTGCGGCCGCGAATGTGAGGAGTTCGACCATGACGACTGCCATCAATACTGCCGGGGATAAAGGCGACGCCAGCATCGGCGCGCACCTGGCGCAAGACGTCAGCCTGCCCGCGCTGGTGCTGCATCGCGAAGCGCTGGAGCACAACATTCGCTGGATGCAAAGTTTTGTCAGCGACAGCGGCGCCGAGCTGGCGCCCCACGGCAAAACCAGCATGACCCCGGCGCTGTTCAAGCGTCAGCTCGACGCTGGCGCGTGGGGCATCACCCTCGCCAGCGCCACGCAGACCCGCGCAGCCTATGCCCACGGTGTGCGCCGGGTGCTGATGGCCAACCAACTGGTCGGCACCCCGAACATGGCGTTGATTGCCGATTTACTGGCCGATCCGTCGTTCGATTTCTATTGCATGGTCGATCACCCGGACAACGTCGCTGATCTCGGGGCGTACTTCGCTTCGCGCGGGGTCAAGTTGAACGTGATGATCGAGTACGGCGTGGTCGGTGGTCGTTGCGGTTGCCGCAGCGAGCAGGAAGTCATTGAGCTGGCCAAGGCCATCAACGCCCAACCGGCGCTGGCCCTGACCGGCATCGAAGGTTACGAAGGCGTGATCCACGGCGATCACGCAGTCAGTGGCATTCGTGAATTCGCCGCCTCGTTGGTGCGCCTCGCCGTGCAGTTGCAGGACAGTGGCGCGTTTGCCATTGCCAAACCGATCATCACCGCGTCGGGCTCAGCGTGGTACGACCTGATTGCCGAATCGTTCGAAGCACAGAATGCTGGCGGACGCTTCCTCAGCGTCTTGCGTCCGGGCAGTTATGTCGCGCACGACCACGGGATCTATAAAGAAGCGCAGTGCTGCGTGCTCGATCGCCGCAGTGACCTGCAAGAGGGTTTGCGCCCGGCGCTGGAAGTCTGGGCACATGTGCAGTCGATGCCGGAGCCGGGGTTTGCGGTGATTGCTTTGGGCAAGCGTGATGTCGCGTTTGATGCCGGATTGCCGGTGCCATTGCTGCGTTACAAGGCTGGCGTGGTGCCAGCGACGGGCGACGACGTCAGTGCCTGCAAAGTGACGGCAGTGATGGATCAGCACGCATTCATGACGGTGGCACCGGGCGTGACGTTGCGCGTTGGCGACATCATCTCCTTTGGGACGTCGCATCCGTGCCTGACGTTCGACAAGTGGCGCGTGGGTTTGCTGGTGGATGATCAACTCACGGTGATCGAGCGCATGGAAACCTGTTTCTAAGGCCTGAGACCGCGTAGCGCCCAATCGCTGGCAAGCCAGCTCCCACAGGGGCCGGGGGTTGATTGCTAATCCTTGTGGGAGCTGGCTTGCCAGCGATGGGGCCGTAACAGACACACGTGAATCCACAGAGACACCACAAGATGAACACCCTAAGCCCCTTGGGCCCCAACACCCCGCGCATCGCCCTGATCGGCGAATGCATGATCGAACTTCAGCAGCGCGCCGACGGCAGCCTGCAGCAAAGCTTTGGCGGCGATACGCTGAACACGGCGGTGTATCTGTCCCGAGCCTTGGGCGACAAAGCGCAAGTCGACTACGTCACCGCGCTGGGCGATGACAGCTTCAGCGATGCCATGTGCCGGATCTGGACGGACGAAGGCATCGGCCTGACCCTGGTGCAACGCCTGCCCGGTCGCTTGCCAGGCTTGTATTGCATCCAGACCGACGCCAATGGCGAGCGGCGCTTCCTCTACTGGCGCAACGAAGCGGCGGTGCGCGACTGCTTTACCACATCGGCCGCCGAGCCGATCCTCGCCGCGCTGCCGGATTACGACGTGCTGTATTTCAGCGGCATCACCCTGGCTGTGCTCGGTGTGCAGGGCCGCGAGAAACTCATCCAGACCTTGATCGAAGCCCGTCAGCGCGATGCGCGGATCGTCTTCGACAACAACTACCGTCCACGTTTGTGGGCATCGGTGGAGGAGGCGCGGGCCGCGTATCGCAGTGTCTTGCCCTACGTAGACCTGGTTTTGCTGACGGTGGATGACGAACAGGCACTGTTTGGTTTTGCGGATTGCGAAGAGGTGTTTGCGACCTACGCGCAAATCGGTACGCCGGAAGTGGTGCTCAAGCGCGGCGCCGAGGCGTGTCTGATTTGCTGTGATGGCGAGGCGTTTGAAGTGCCGGCGCAGAAGGTTGCGAAGGTTATCGACACCACGGCGGCGGGGGATTCGTTCAGTGCGGCGTATCTGGCAGCGCGCTTGATGGGCGGCAGTCCGGTAGAGGCTGCGCAGGCCGGACACCAATTGGCGAGTCAGGTGATTCAAGTCCCTGGCGCCCTGATCCCCAGATAAGCAAAGCAATAACCCCTGTAGGAGCTGCCGAAGGCTGCGATCTTTTGATCCTGATTTTGAACAACAAGATCAATAGATCGCAGCCTGCGGCAGCTCCTACATGGATTTGTCAGTCGCGGTAGAAGACCTGGACCAGGTGATACCCAAACTTGCTCTTGATCGGCCCATGCACCGTGCGCAGCGGTTTTTTGAAGATCACCGCATCGATCGCACCGACCATCTGCCCCGGTCGCACTTCCCCCAGATCGCCGCCACGCTTGCCGGACGGGCAGGTGGAGAATTTTTTCGCCAGTACATCAAACGCTTCACCCTTGGCGATACGTTGTTTGAGCTGTTCGGCCTCTTCGGCGGTTTTCACCAGAATGTGGCGGGCTTGGGCTTTCATCGTGCGGTACCTGATAACGGGGTGACGGCGGGGCGCGGGATTATGCCTCAAGTCACGGGGTTTGGCTGATCATCGTGCGGATCTTGCTGGCCAGCAGCTCAATGGCAAAGGGTTTGGCGACCATGTCCATGCCGTCTTCTAGAAAGCCCTGACGTTCGGCGGCTTTCTGCGCATAGCCGGTCATGAACAGCACTTTCAGCCCCGGCCGATGCTGGCGGGCAATCTCCGCCAGTTGCCGACCGTTCATGCCCGGCAAACCGACGTCGGTCACTAGCAGATCCACCCGCAGATTCGATTCCAGCAAGGGCAGGGCGGTTTTTGCATCTTCAGCCTCGTACGCTTGATAACCCAGCTCCTTGAGCAGATCGAGCACGAGCATGCGCACCGCCGGGTCGTCTTCGACCACAACCACGGTTTCACCGGTGGCGGCGGCCGTTGGCTGCTGGATCGGTTCGGCGGCCGGGCGTTCCGGCTCCAGGCCTTGCAACCGTGGCAAATACAGGCGCACGCAGGTGCCTTGCCCCGGCAGGCTGTCGAGGCTGACATGCCCGCCGGACTGCTGGGCAAAACCATAAATCATCGACAGGCCCAACCCGGTGCCCTGGCCAATCGGCTTGGTGGTGAAGAAGGGGTCGAAGGCTTTGGAGCGCACGGAAGGCGTCATGCCGGTGCCGTTGTCACTGACCGCGAGCATCAGGTAATCGCCGGCCTTGACCGGTTCCAGCGTGGTGATATCACTGCCATCAAGGTAGACGTTGGCCGTTTCGATCAGCAACTCGCCACCGTCGGGCATGGCATCGCGGGCATTGATCACCAGATTGAGCAGGGCATTTTCCAGTTGACTGACGTCGGTGCTGACCGGCCATACCGGCTCGACCAGGCGCAGTTCAAGTTCGATCGGGTCGCCCTTGGTGCGACGGATCAGATCCTCCAGCGAATGAATCAGCTCATTGACGTTGAGGGTTTTGCGATCCAGCGACTGGCGCCGCGAAAACGCCAGCAACCGATGGGTCAGTGCTGCGGCGCGATTGGCCGAGGACACCGCCGCCTCGGTAAAACGACCGATCTCATCGGCGCGGCCATTGGCGATATAGCGTTGCATCAGGTCCAGACTGCCGATGATCCCGGTCAACATGTTATTGAAGTCATGGGCAATGCCACCAGTGAGCTGGCCGACGGCTTCCATCTTTTGTGCATGGCGCAGCGCGTCTTCGGCTCGCTCGCGTTCGAACATCTCGTTCTGCAGGCGTTGATTGGCCTGAGCCAGTTGTTCGGTCCGCGCGCTGACACGCTCTTCCAGCGTTTCATTGAGATTGCGCAGCGCTTCTTCAGTCTTTTTGCGTTCGGTTTCGTCGATGACGAAGATATAGAAACCGTTCACCGCACCATCGGCGCCGTGACGCGGCAAATAATTCATCAAGGCATGGCGGTTGCTGCCATCGCGGTGCGGTGTATAGAGGCTGAACGAGCAGGAGCGACCCGCCAGTGCCTCGGCAATGTAGGGCGCGCGCAGGAAGTAGGCTTCTTCGCCAATGACCTCGCGGATGGTGCGCCCATACAGCTCCTGCGGCGTCAGCCCGTACCAATCCAGGTAGGCGGCGTTGTTCAGGCGAAAACGTTCGTCGTGGTCGACGTAGCTGATCAGGATCGGCATGGCGTTGATGATCAACTGCAATTCGGTCTGACTCTGGCGCAGCGCCTGTTCCGTGTGTTTGCGCTCGGTCAGGTCCAGCGCGGCACCGAGGAAACGCATCGGCCGGCCATGATGATCCTTGTAGCAGCGGCCACGCGCGAACACCCAGCGCAACTCGCCATCGGCCTGCAGCAGGCGATATTCCTCGGCGTATTCGGTGCCATGCGTGATGCAATGCTTGATGCTGCGCGCAACCATCGCGCGGTCTTCGGGGTGTACGCCTTGCAGGTAGTCGCTGATCGGCAACTGGCGCGCCTGCGCAGGATCGACTCCGTGTAACTGAGCGAAATGCGTATCGGCGATAAAACGGTCTTCGGCAATGTCCCAATCCCACGTGCCCACCGCATTGGTGGCGGCGAGGGCCAGTTGCAGGCGTTCTTCGCTTTCGCGTTGAGCCTTGAGGCTTTCTTCGGAGCGTTGTTGCAGCTCCAGGGCGATGCGCCTGCGCTCGTTCGTCTCGATGGCCGTGACCAGAATTCCGGCGACTTGCGCGGTTTCGTCGCGGATCGGGCTGTAAGTCAGGTCCAGCCAGAAGTCCGACTCTTTGCCCTCACGCTGCAAAGTGAAGCGGCGTTCGGTGTAGGTGCGCACCTGACCTTGTAGGACGGCGCTGTAAATCGGGTCGGTAAAGTCTCGAAGTTCTGGCCATATCAGGTGCGCCGGTTGTCCGAAAGCGTGCGGATGCTTGTGGCCGGCGAGCATGGCGAAGCCGTTGTTGTAGATCTGCGTGAGTTGCGGCCCCCACAGCAACAGCATCGGCATCGGCGAGTGCAGCACGATGTCCACCGCGGTGCGCAGGCTTTGCGGCCACGCACTGGCACTGCCCAGCGGGCTGCGGGTCCAGTCGGTACGGGCGATCAGCGCCAGCGCATCGTCGTTGGTGGGTACAGCGTTCATCACGTCAGTCCTGAGCATCATTCGTTGAGGCGGCGTCTACAATCCTTGAGGACGGTAGACGCTCAATGTACCGCTGCGTCACCGCCGCGGGCCACGTCTGAATTTTTGCAAGCTTCGCGGGTGCTTTTTTGCCATGGAAATCGATGCATTGTTAACACGCCTGGCCAGCCAGCACGGCTCGGACCTGTTCCTGTCGACCGGGGCGCCACCCAGTGCACGTTTTCAAGGGGTGCTGACGCCGTTGAGCGAACAGTCGTTCAAGCCTGGCGAGGTGGCGGCCATCGCCAGTTCCCTGATGGACGCCGAACAGCGGCAGGAGTTCGACCGCGATCTGGAAATGAACCTGGCGATCTCGCGCGCCGGCATCGGCCGCTTTCGCGTCAACATTTTCAAGCAGCGCAATGATGTGTCGATTGTCATCCGCAACGTCAAGCTGGATATTCCGCGTTTCGAAGACCTCAAGTTGCCGCCGGTATTGCTCGACTCGGTCATGCTCAAGCAGGGCCTTATTCTGTTTGTCGGCGCCACCGACTCCGGCAAGTCGACGTCGCTGGCGGCGCTGATCGATCATCGCAACCGCCACAGCAGCGGGCACATCGTCACTATCGAAGACCCGATCGAATACATCCACCGCCATCGGCAGTCGATCATCAACCAGCGCGAAGTCGGTGTCGATACGCGCAGTTTCCATGCCGCGCTGAAAAACACCTTGCGCCAGGCGCCTGACGTTGTGCTGATCGGCGAAATCCGCGACCGCGAAACCATGGAGCATGCCCTGGCCTTTGCCGAAACCGGCCATCTGGTGCTGTCGACCCTGCACGCGAACAATGCCAATCAGGCGCTCGACCGAATCATCAATCTGTTTGCCGAAGAGCGGCGGCCGCAGTTGCTGCATGCCTTGGGCAATAACCTCAAAGCCTTTGTTTCGCAGCGCTTGGTGCGCACGCTGGACGGGCAACGACGCGCAGCAGTCGAAGTGATGCTGGGCACGCCGACCATTGGCGACCTGATCCGGCGCAATGAATTGGGCGAGCTCAAAGGCATCATGGAAAAATCCACCGAACTGGGCATGCAGACCTTCGATGCGGCGCTGCACGCCTTGGTGGTGGAAGGCGTCATCAGCGAAGACGAAGCGCTCAAACATGCCGACTCGGTGAACAACCTGCGTCTGCGCCTGAAGTTGCAGGCCGATGCCACGCCAGCGCCACCCACTTCGGGTGAGTGGGGGCTGATGGATTGAGCGGCTTCAGTCGTTGAGTTCAGCGCGGTTGCGAAACTGCTCCAGTGCCTCGGGGTTGGCCAGTGCATCGGTGTTCTTGACCTTCTCGCCGTGCACCACATTACGTACGGCCAGCTCAACCACCTTGCCGCTGATGGTGCGCGGAATGTCGGTCACCGCGACGATTTTTGCCGGCACATGCCGTGGTGTGGTGTTGGCGCGGATCACCTGGCGAATCTGTTGTTGCAGGGTTTCATCCAGTTCGATGCCGTCTGCAAGGCGCACGAACAACACCACGCGCACATCGTCTTGCCATTGCTGACCGATGGCCACGCTGTCCAGCACCTGCGGGACTTTATCCACCTGGCGATAGATTTCCGCCGTGCCGATGCGCACGCCGCCGGGATTGAGCACGGCGTCCGAACGGCCGTGGATCATCATGCCGCCATTGGGCAGTTGTTCGGCGTAGTCGCCCTGCGCCCAGACCCCGGGAAACAGGCTGAAATAGGATTGCCGCAACCGGCTGCCGTCGGCGTCGTTCCAGAGCCCGATGGGCATCGCCGGGAAATGCCGGGTACAGACCAGTTCGCCTTTTTCGGCGATCACCGGCTGGCCAGCGTCGTTCCACACTTCAACCGCCATGCCCAGACTCTTGCCCATGATTTCACCGCGACGGACCGGCGAGAGTGGATTGCCGTTGACGAAGCACGAGACGATATCGGTGCCAACGGACATCGAGGCCAGACAAACGTCAGGCTTGAGATCGCGATAAACGAAATCGTAGCTTTGCGGCGACAGCGCTGAACCGGTACACAGCAGGGTTTTCAGGCTGCTCAGATCATGGCTGTCACGGGGTTTGACGTGGTTGGCTTCAAGGGTCGCGAGAAATTTCGGGCTGGTACCGAACACGCTGATGCGCTCGTCGTCGATCAAGTCCAGCAACCGCGCGTTGTCCGGGTAAAACGGCGAGCCGTCGTACAGCACCACCGCGCTGCCGACCGCGAGCGCCGAGACCAGCCAGTTCCACATCATCCAGCCGCAAGTCGTGTAGTAAAACAAACGATCGCCGGGGCCAAGGTCGCAATGCAGGCCGTGTTCCTTGGCATGCTGCAACAGCACGCCGCCAGTGCTGTGAATGATGCATTTCGGCACACCGGTGGTGCCACTGGAATACAGCACATACAGCGGATGATTAAACGGCACCGGAACAAAGTCAGGTTCGCCAGCGGGCTCGTAGAAGTCATCCCACAGGTGCACTTCGGCGTGCGTTCGGTAGTCGCCGATGCGCGCTTGCGCACGTGAGTAGGGCACGATGATCAGCTGTTGCAGTGACGGCAATTGCTCAAGGATTTCGTTGAGCTTCGTCGTTTGGTCGATGTCTTTGCCGGCATAGCGATAACCGGCGCAGGTGATCAGCACTTTCGGCTCGATCTGGCCGAAGCGATCAATCACCCCGTGGGTGCCGAAATCCGGGGAAGAGCACGACCAGATCGCGCCAAGGCTGGTAGTCGCCAACATTGCCACCAGGGTCTGCCAGGTATTGGGCATGCACGCGGCGACCCGGTCGCCGAGGCCAACGCCCGCCGCCTGCAGACTGACCTGGAACCCGGCGACGTGCTCGGCCAGTTCGGCCCACGTCAGTTGCTCACGCTGGCCATTTTCGCCGACAGCAATCACCGCCACGGCATCGTCGCGACGGCGCAGCAGGTGTTCGGCGAAGTTCAGTGTTGCGCCCGGAAACCATTCGGCGCCGGGCATTGTTTCGCCCTCACGCAATACAGCGTCGGGCTGGGTGTGGAAGCGAATGTCGAAAAAATCGACGATGTCCTGCCAGAAATCCGAACGTTGCTCGATGCTCCATTGGTGCAGCGCAGGGTAGTCGTCGAGTTTCAGCGAATGGCGCTGATTGACCGCGCGCCGGAACATGTCCATGCGCGAGTGGGCGATACGGTAGGCATCGGGTTGCCAGAGGATGTCGGACATTGATTGCCTCTTGTTTTCGGGGTCATGCGCACGGCGCAGGTGATAGTGCCTGTTTTCTGTAGGAGTGAGCCTGCTCGCGATTGCGGCCTGCCAGTCATCGATGATGTTGGCGCTTAAACCGCCATCGCGAGCAGGCTCACTCCTACAAAGGGCCGGGTTATTGGGCCAGCCAGCCGCCATCAATATTCCACGCTGCACCGCGTACCTGGCTGCCGGCCTCGCTGCACAGAAACAACACCAGTTCCCCCAGATGCTGCGGCGTGACGAACTCCAGCGACGGTTGCTTCTCGGCCAGCAAATCATGTTGCGCCTGCTGCGGATCAACGCCTTTGGCCGCACGATCGTCGATCTGCTTCTGCACCAGAGGCGTCAATACCCAGCCCGGGCAAATGGCGTTGCAGGTGACATTGCTGGTCGCAGTTTCCAGGCCGACCACCTTGGTCAGGCCGATCACCCCGTGCTTGGCGGCCACGTAGGCGGCTTTGCCGGTCGAACCGACCTGGCCATGCACCGAGGCAATGTTGATGATCCGCCCCCAACCTTTGCTGCGCATGCCCGGCAGGCTCAGGCGGGTGCTGTGAAACACCGAAGACAGGTTGATCGCGATGATCGAGTCCCAGCGTTCTACCGGGAACTCCTCCACCGCAGCGACATGCTGGATGCCGGCGTTATTGACCAGAATGTCGACGCCGCCGAACTCGCCCTCGGCGTAAGCAATCATCTCGGCAATCTGCGCCGGATCGCTGACGTCGGCCGGGTGGTGGCCGACCTTGCCGCCGAACTGACCAACTTCGGCGATCACCGCTGAAGCATCGCCGAAGCCATTGAGGATCAGGTTGGCGCCAGCCTTGGCCAGGCTCAACGCGATGCCCAGGCCGATGCCGCTGGTGGAGCCGGTTACCAGTGCGGTCTTGCCGGAAAGAGTGGTCATGAATACCTCACACAATGCCAGTGGCGTAGAAAGTGCCGATCACCACGAAAACTGCCAGGGTCTTGATCAGCGTAATACAGAAAATGTCTTTGTAGGCTTCGCGGTGGGTCAGGCCGGTCACCGCCAGCAGCGTAATCACCGCGCCGTTGTGCGGCAGGGTGTCCATGCCGCCGCTGGCCATGGCGGCGACGCGGTGCAACACTTCCAGCGGAATGTTCGCAGCATGGGCGGCCGCGATGAATTGCTCGGACATGGCCGCCAGCGCGATACTCATGCCGCCCGAGGCGGAGCCGGTGATACCGGCGAGCAAGGTCACGGTAACGGCTTCATTGACCAGTGGATTGGGAATCCCCTTGAGCCAGTCGGCCAGCACCAGAAAGCCTGGCAGCGAGGCAATCACCGCGCCGAAGCCGTATTCCGATGCAGTGTTCATTGCCGCCAGCAGTGCGCCGCTGACCGCGCTTTTGCTGCCTTCAGCGAGTTTGCTGCGGATGGCTTTGAAGCCGAACGCCAGCACCATCAAAATCCCGATCAACAAGGCTGCCTGCACCGCCCAGATCGCCGTGAGTTTGGCGATTTCAGTGGTGACCGGCGCGGCCATGCCTGGCAGCGCGAGGCTGTGCGTTTTGCCGTACCACTGCGGAATCCATTGGGTGAACAACAGGTTCATGATGCCCACCGCCAGCAACGGCGACAGGGCAATCCACGGGTTGGGCAGGGCCAGGTCTTCAGCCGTCTCCGGCTCATTGCGCAGTTCCGTGCCGTAGCCTTCACCGGCGCGTTGCGCCTTGTTGCGCTGACGCTGCAGGAACAGCATGCCGGCGCAGAACACGAAAATCGTGCCGATCACACCCAGCCACGGCGCTGCCCATGCGGTGGTGTTGAAGAAGGTGCTGGGGATGATGTTCTGGATCTGCGGCGTGCCGGGCAGGGCGTCCATGGTGAAGGAAAACGCGCCCAGTGCGATGGTCGCCGGGATCAGGCGTTTGGGGATGTTGCTCTGGCGGAACATCTCGGCAGCAAACGGATACACCGCGAACACCACGACGAACAACGACACGCCGCCGTAGGTGAGCAAGGCGCAGACCAGCACGATCACCAACATCGCCTGTTTGGTGCCGAGCAGGCGAATTGCCGCCGCGACAATCGAGCGCGAGAAACCGGACAGTTCGATCAGCTTGCCGAACACTGCGCCGAGCAGGAACACAGGGAAGTACAGCTTGATGAAACCGACCATTTTCTCCATGAACACCCCGGTGAAGGCAGGGGCAACCGCGGAAGGGTCAGTCAGCAGGACAGCGCCGAGGGCGGCAATCGGGGCAAAGAGGATAACGCTGTAGCCACGATAGGCCGCGAGCATCAGCAGCGCGAGGGCCGCCAAGGCAATGATCACACTCATGGTGTGTCTCTCCAGAATTGTTATTTTTGTGGTTGAAACGTTGTGGGAGAGGACTTAGCGAGATTTATGCCAGAACATTAAGCTATTGAAATTTAAGGAGATAATTCGTTTCTGCGTGATCGGTTTATCCCTTTTGTCTCTTTTGTGAGACTTGTGTGGCCAAAAAAGATCGCAGCCTTCGGCAGCTCCTACATCGCAATTCATGTAGGAGCTGTCGAAGGCTGCGATCTTTTGATCTTCAATGGATATTCTCAATAAAGAGACCATGTCTCTTTTTCAGGAATCAGCAATCCCCAACGCCACCATTTTCTTGTACAACGTCGAACGCCCCAGCCCCAGACGAGCCGCTGCCTGCGGCACCTTCCCCGCGCATTGCGCCAGCGTCGACTGGATCAATTGCCGGTCAAACCGCTCCCGCGCCTGCGCAAATGTCTCATCGGCGTTGCGCTCAAGGGGCGGCGGGGCCGTACGTTCAACCGGGGTAAACGTGCCGATTGCCGCGCGGATGTCCTGCTCCGTCAACATCAAGTCGTCGCTGAGCAGCGCCGCACGCTCGAGCACATTGCGCAGTTCGCGGATGTTGCCCGGCCAGGCGTGCTGGCCGAGCAGCGCCAGCGCATCGCGATGCAGTTCATGCTGACTGCGCAACTCTTCGAGGATCGCTTCACTCAGTGCTGGCAAGTCATCAAGGCGCTCACGCAATGGCGGTACGTTGATCGGCAAGACATTGAGCCGGTAATACAAATCGGCGCGAAACTCACCGCGTTTGATCGCTGCCTGCAAATCTGTCGATGTCGCTGCGATCACCCGCACATCGCTCTGGATCACTTCGTTGGAGCCTACGGGCTCGAATTCTTTTTCCTGCAACACACGCAGCAACTTGCTTTGCAGCGGTAAGGGCATGTCGCCGATTTCGTCGAGAAACAATGTGCCGCCCTGAGCAATCTGCAGTTTGCCAGTGCGGCCCTTGCGATCAGCGCCGGTAAAGGCGCCCGGTGCGGTACCGAAAAACTCCGCCTCCAGCAGTGCCTCGGGAATCGCTGCGCTGTTGATGCTGACAAAGGCTTTGTGCGCCCGTGGCGATGCGCTGTGAATGGCCTGAGCGAGCAACTCTTTGCCAGTGCCGGTTTCCCCCAGCAGCAAGACCGGTGACTCGGCGCTGGCACTGCGCCGGGCGCGGCGTTTGACTTCGAGGCTGGCAGCACTGGTGCCAATGAAATGAGCAAAATTATATTTGGTCTGCCGTGCGCGCAGCAGCGAGCGAGTGGAAGCCAGTTCTTCCTGCATGCTCAGGTAACGCTTGAGCATCGGCGACAGGGTGCGCAACTCATCGAACAGGGCGAAACCGATGGCGCCGATCACCGTGCCGGCGTCGTCGTGGATTGGTAGGCGCATCACCACCAGTGGCTCTTTCGGGGTGTCTTGCATATCCAGAAGAATGGGCCGACCGCTTCGCACGACTTCGCGCAACAAACTGCCGGGAATCACGCTTTCGCAAGGCTTGCCGATCGCGCCAGCAGCGGATTCGAGGCCGAAACGACGGGCGTAACGCTCATTCATCCAGACGATGTTGGCATCGCGATCAACAATCACCGTGCCTTCACTGGACTGCTCGATGATCTCGAACAGCGAGCGGATCGCCAGGGTGCGAACCCGTTGGTAGTCCTTGAGGCTTTCGGTGGTGTTCATCTGGCGGCTGATCCGGAATTCAGGTTGTTAATGCGGGCCTCTTCGCTGGCAAGCCAGCTCCCACAGGGTCTCGGTCGTTCACAAATGTTGTGTACAGCGCAGCCCCTTGTGGGAGCTGACTTGCCAGCGATGGCCGCGATTCGGTTTCAGGTCGATTGGCGATTATGCCTACCCCGGATGCGCCGCCGCCAACAGCTCTTTGGTATACGGATGCTGCGGCGAATCGAACACGTCGTGGCTCGGGCCGCGTTCAACCACCTTGCCGTCCTTGATCACGATCATGTCGTGCGCCAGTGCGCGCACCACCGCCAGGTCGTGACTGATGAACAGATAGGTCAAACCGTACTTTTCCTGCAACTGGCGGAGCAGGGCGACCACTTGTTTCTGTACCGTGCGATCCAGCGCCGACGTGGGTTCATCGAGCAATATCAACGCCGGTTTCAGCACCAACGCGCGGGCAATGGCGATACGTTGCCGCTGGCCGCCGGAAAATTCGTGGGGGTAGCGATGGCGGCTGTCCGGGTCGAGGCCAACCTCCTTGAGCACCCGAATCACTTGCTCGTCGCATTCGTCCGCCGTCGATTCACAGTGCACCTCAAGGCCTTCACTGATGATCTGCGCCACCGACATACGTGGGCTGAGGCTGCCGAACGGGTCCTGAAACACCACCTGCATTTGCCGGCGCCACGGTCGCAGTTGTTTCTGATTGAGACCGTCGAGAGCTTCACCCTGGAAGCGGATGCTGCCTTCGGAGTCGAGCAGACGCAGGATCGCCTGGCCCAGTGTCGACTTGCCCGACCCGGATTCGCCAACGATACCCAGCGTCTTGCCGCGCTGGATGTTCAGGCTGATGCCGTCCACCGCACGCAGGTATTGCTTGCGCTGAAACAGCCCGCCACCGACGACAAATTCGACGCGCAGATCATCGACTTCGAGCACGTTTTCGCGCTCATCGCGGGGCAGGGCTTCGCCTTCCGGCTCGGCATTGAGCAACACGCAGCTATAGGGGTGTTTAGGTTCGGTAAACAGGGTTTCACACGGTGCCTGCTCGACGATCTCGCCCGCCTTCATCACGCAGACGCGCTGGGCGATGCTGCGCACCAGATTGAGGTCATGGCTGATCAACAGCAGCGACATGCCGAGCCGTTGTTGCAAGGATTTGAGCAGCAGAAGGATCTTGCGCTGTACCGTCACATCGAGCGCGGTGGTCGGTTCGTCGGCGATCAACAGCTCTGGCTCGCAAGCCAATGCCATGGCGATCATCACCCGTTGCCGCTGCCCGCCGGACAACTGATGCGGATAAGCCTTGAGCCGTTCTGCCGGTTTCTGGATGCCGACCAATTGCAGCAATTCAAGAATACGCAACTGCGCCGCTTTGCCACCGAGGCCGCGATGGAGCAAGAGGGTTTCGCCAATCTGCTTTTCGATGGTGTGCAGTGGGTTGAGCGAGGTCATCGGTTCTTGAAAAATCATCGCGATGCGGTTCCCGCGCAACTCGCGCAGCACCTTCGGATCGGCCCCCACCAGCTCCTGGCCACGGTAACGAATGCTGCCCGTGGTGTGGGCGTCGCACTCGGGCAGCAATTGCAGGATCGAATGCGCCGTCACCGATTTGCCCGACCCCGATTCGCCGACCAATGCCAGGCATTCGCCCGGGCGAATGTCCAGACACAGGTTGCGCACCACGGTCTGGCCATGGAAGGCAACGCTGAGGTCACGGATTTCGATCAGGTTGTCAGTCATCTTCAATCTCGGTTTCAAGAGCGTGGGTCGAAAGCGTCACGCAACGCTTCGCCGATAAACACCAGCAACGAAAGTATCAGTGCCAGGGTGAAAAACGCTGTCAGCCCAAGCCATGGCGCCTGCAGGTTTTGTTTACCCTGACCAATCAGTTCGCCGAGCGAGGCGCTGCCGGCAGGCATGCCAAAACCGAGGAAATCCAGCGCAGTGAGGGTGGAAATCGCTCCGGTCAGAATGAACGGCAAATAGCTCAGCGTCGCGTTCATGGCGTTGGGCAGGATGTGGCGGACAATCACTTTGCGGTCCGTCAGGCCCAGCGCGCGCGCGGCTTTGACGTATTCCAGATTACGCCCGCGCAGAAATTCGGCGCGGACCACATCCACCAGCGCCAGCCAGGAGAACAGCGCCATGATGCCCAGCAGCCACCAGAAGTTGGGCTCGACAAATCCGGAGAGGATGATCAGCAAGTACAGCACCGGTAATCCCGACCAGACCTCAAGCAAACGCTGCCCGAGCAGGTCAATCCAGCCGCCGTAATATCCTTGCAGCGCGCCCGCGGCGATGCCGATCAATGCGCTGACAAACGTCAGCATCAAGGCAAACAGGATCGATACCCGCGCGCCGAAAATCACCCGCGCCAGCACATCCCGTGCCTGATCGTCGGTACCCAGCCAGTTCACCGCTGTGGGCGGGCTCGGCGCAGGTTTGTTGAGGTCGTAGTTTGGCGTGTCGTCGCTGAAAGGAATCGGTGGGAACAGCAGCCAGCCGCCGTCCTTGCGTATCAGGTTCTGCACATAATCACTGCGGTAGTCGGCCTGGAAGGGCAGTTGCCCGCCGAATTCCTGTTCCGTGTGGCGCTTGAACACCGGGAAGTACCACTGACCTTGGTAACTGACCATGAGTGGCTTGTCATTGGCGATCAACTCGCCACCCAGCGTCAGCAGGAACAGGCCAATGAACAGCCACAACGACCACCAGCCACGACGGTTTTTCTTGAAGCGCTCAAAGCGGCGTCGGCCCAACGGCGAGAACTTGAACATCAGGCGTTCCTCGCGGCAAAGTCGATGCGCGGGTCAACCAGCGTGTAGCACAGGTCGCCGATCAGTTTTATCAGCAGGCCGAACAGGGTGAAGATGAACAGAGAGCCGAACACCACCGGGTAGTCGCGTGACACCGCCGCTTCGTAGCTCATGCGTCCGAGGCCGTCGAGGGAGAAGATCACTTCGATCAGCAACGAGCCGGCGAAAAACACACTGATGAACGCCTGCGGAATGCCTGATACCACCAGCAGCATGGCGTTGCGAAACACGTGGCCGTACAGCACGCGGTTTTCGCTCAAACCTTTCGCCCGGGCGGTCACCACGTATTGGCGGGTGATTTCATTGAGGAACGAGTTTTTGGTCAGGATGGTCAGGGTCGCGAAACCACCGATGACCAGCGCCGTCACGGGCAACACCAGGTGCCAGAAGTAATCGGCGATCTTGCCCAGGGTCGACAGCGATTCGAAGTTGTCCGAGACCAGTCCACGCACCGGGAACCAGTTCAGCGAAGTGCCACCGGCAAACACCACGATGAGGAACATCGCAAACAGAAACGCCGGCATCGCGTAACCGATGATGATCGCGGTACTGCTCCAGATGTCGAAATGACTGCCGTGATGCACCGCTTTGCGGATGCCCAGCGGGATCGACACCAGGTACGTGATCAGCGTCGCCCACAGTCCAAGGGAAATGGTCACCGGCATTTTTTCCAGAATCAGGTCGGTGACCGTGGCGCCGCGGAAGAAGCTTTTGCCAAAGTCCAGTTGCGCATAGTTTTTCAGCATCAGCCACAGGCGTTCGTGCGCCGGTTTGTCGAAGCCGTATTGCTTTTCGATGTCCTTGATCAGTTGCGGATCAAGGCCTCGGCTGGCGCGTGAAGTGTTGCTCGTGGTTTCACTTGCGCCGCCCCCGACATTTGTCCCGCCGATGCCTTGCAGATGAGCAATGGCCTGTTCGACCGGGCCGCCGGGCGCCGCCTGGATGATGACGAAATTGACCAGCAGAATGATCACCAGTGTCGGAATGATCAGCAGCAGGCGCCGCAGTATGTAACCCCACATCAGTGCGGTCCTCCGGGTCTGCCACGGCCGATTTTCTCGGCCGTCATCTGCTGGTTGGTCAGCGGTGTGCTGCTGATTTCCCACCAGCTCTCGATGGCTTCGTCATTGCTGGCCTGAACCGACGGAATGCCGAACCGGTTCCACCAGACCGTCGAGGTGCCCGGCGGATAATAATTGGGTATCCAGTAGTAGTTCCATTGCAGCACCCGATCCAGCGCATGGGCGTAGTGGAGCATGTCTGACTGGGTCGAGGCGCGGATCAGGCCGTTGATCAGGGTGTCGACGGCGGGGTTTTTCAACACCATATAGTTGTTGGCGCCCGGGTCGTTGGCCGACGCCGAGCCGAAGTAGTTCAGCAGTTCGCCGCCCGGCGAAGTGGTCACCGGGTAACCGGTGACGATCATGTCGTAGTCGCGGCTCATCAGGCGATTGACGTATTGCGAGGAGTCGATGCGGCGGATATTGAGGTCGATACCGATCTGTTTCAACGTACGTTTGTAAGGCAGCAGCAGGCGATCCATGCCGTTCTGGCTGACCAGAAACGTGAAACTGAGCGGCTCGCCCTCAGCGTTCACCAGTTGATCGCCGTCAGGTTTCCAGCCAGCCTGTTCAAGCAGTTCGAGTGCTTGCAGCTGTTTGTCACGGATCAAGCCGCTGCCATCGGTTTTCGGCGCCTTGAAAACTGTGCTGAACACTTCGTCAGGCACCTGGCCGCGCAGCGGTTCAAGGATTTTCAGTTCTGCCGCATCGGGCAACTCACGGGCGGCCAGATCAGTGTTGGAAAAGTAGCTCTGCTGGCGGATGTACATATTGCGCATCATCTGCCGGTTGCTCCATTCGAAATCCCAGAGCATCGCCAGTGCCTGACGCACGCGGCGGTCCTGGAACATCGGCTTTTGCAGATTGAATACAAAACCCTGGGCCGATTGCGGCGCCTCGGTGGCCAAGTGGGCTTTTTGCAGACGCCCGTCGCTGAGCGCCGGGCTGTCATAGCCAATCGAGTAGCCGGTGGCGGAAAACTCTCGGTTGTAGTCATAAGCGCCGCCGCGCAGCACCTGGCGAGCGACGTCGGTGTCACCGAAGTATTCGATGCTGAAGTGATCGAAGTTGTAGAGACCACGGCTGACCGGCAGGTCTTTACCCCACCAGTCGGGATTGCGCTCGAACGTAATGCTGCGCCCTGAGTCGACCTTGCCGACCCGGTAAGGGCCGCTGCCCAGCGGTGCCTCGTAACCGCCGCCGCCGGCGAAGTCGCGGCTTTTCCACCAATGCTCGGGAAACACCGGCAACGTCGCGATGTCCAGCGGCAGGGTGCGATTTTCGTTGCTCTTGAAGTCGAAGCGGACCGTCAACGGTGCTTCGACCTCGACGCCTTTGACGTCGGCGAACTGCGTGCGGTAGCGCAGGCTGCCCTGAGTCATCAGCAGATCGTAGGTGTAGCGCACGTCTTCGGCGGTGATCGGCTTGCCGTCGGCGAAACGTGCCTTGGGGTTGATGAAGAAACGCAGCGACAGACCGTCGTCCGAACGCTCCATTTTCTGTGCGACCAGACCATAGACGGTGTACGGTTCGTCCATCGAGCGCTGGGCCAGCGGGGAATACAGCATGCCGTCGATCTGGGTGACGCCGATGCCTTTGTCTATATAAGGAAGGACATGGTCGAAGTGACCGATTTCGATCGCCGATCGACGCATCGTCCCGCCCTTGGGCGCTTGCGGATTGGTGTAGGCGAAGTGACTGAATCCGGCGGGGTACCTTGCCGGTTCGCCATAAACGGTCAACGCATGTTGCGGTGTCGCGTTCACACCGGCGGCGCCCAGGAGCAGAGCCACGGCAGTGAACATCAATGTGGGGAAAGCCAGTCGCATTGTCAGCCTTAAAGCCGGGTGATCGATAAGCGTAATTTGTACGCGAGCAGCGCTCCGGTCGCCAGCCGTATCGTGTAACTGAAACACAGCGGCCCACCAAATGGCGGGCCGCTGCTGCTTCCATCAGGACACGGAATCAGTCCTGGCGGCTGGTAACTTCCAGCAAGTGATAACCGAACTGGGTTTTCACCGGACCCTGTACGACGTTGATCGGTGCGCTGAATACGACGGTGTCGAATTCCTTGACCATCTGGCCTGGGCCGAACGAGCCCAGATCACCGCCCTGACGGCTGGATGGGCAGGTGGAGTTGCTCTTGGCCACTTCGGCGAAGTCGGCACCGGCTTCGATTTGAGCCTTGAGTTCGTTGCACTTGTCTTCGCTGGAAACCAGGATGTGGCGGGCAGTGGCTTTAGCCATGGGGAAACTCTCCAATCTATTTCAGTAAAGTGTGGAGCCTACCGGATTCAGTGGGCGATTTCTCGGCAAAGTTCCCTTGCATGTATCGCGTTGGCCCTAGAGTTCTGCTGCTTGCAGGCGATAGGCGTGCTCTACATAGAGGTCAATCGGATTCGGCGTGACTGCACCTACTGTCGTCGTGCCGCGCAGACTCGACAGATGGTCAAGAGGCAGATCCGAACGGATTACCTCGCCCAAGTGGGAGCTGAAACGGCCGACAAGTCCATCGTTTTGCCCGGCTTCTTTATCGAAGTGCCTGGAAAGTGCCCTGCAAATGATATTGCCCGGTTCAAGGGTGTGCGAGCCTTGATCGGCGAGGATTCCGCTCCAGGAATAATAGCGAACGCCGTTGACCAGGGTCGGTCCATGCCCGCCCCAAGTGTCGGGTAAACCTTGCGGGTACTTATCGTTGAATCGGCCTACGCCTTCGCTCGTCAGGGCGTTGAGCGCTGCTAGCGCATGTTGCGGCAGCAGCATGCTGCCACTGAGCAACGCCAGAAAATCCGCAAACAGTGTGGCTACGTTGTTGGCAATATGCTCCGGCAATCGCCCGGGTATGAGTGCCTGACGCAGGGTGTCGGCCACTTCGGAGCCCTGATTGGGTCCGCTGACCGAAGTCACTGACGCGACGTTGTGTGGGGCAAGCGCAGCAGCATAACGCGCGGTGAGTGCGCCTTGACTGTGTCCGATCAGGTTGACTTTGTCGGCACCTGTGCCTTTGAGCACACGATCAATTTGCAACAATAACTGTTCTCCGCGGACTTCGTTGTCATGAGCCGCTGAGAGATGTGGCACAAACACTCGGCTGCCCGCCGCTACGAGTGCCTTGCGAACCTCATGGAAGAGTTCGAAGTGGCCGATGCGCTCGAATCCGAACAGACCATGGATCAATAGGATCGGGTAGTGCGTTGTGGCATTCCGTTGCATGCTATTTACCTTATCGCAGAGGTTCTCGGTGAAATCTGCGGGCCACTCTAAAACAGTCATTCATTCGGCGAAGTACGAAGAGGCTTCAGATGCTGTTTGAATCTGGATCAGTGGATGTACGAAATTTCGGATAATGCTGAGATCCACCTCCGAATGTGCCGCCGTCTACTGCTGGTTTTGAGGTGTTTTTCAGTTGTTTGCCTACCTTGCTGGCAGTATTTGCCCCGCGTATTTAGCGCTTTGGCTGACATCCTGGCGTTGCTCAATAGCGTTCAATAGGGCTGTCGACGCGGTCATTGAAGACGGCGTTTTTTCCAAGGAATGGAGGCATCGATGACTCTGTATGAGGCACACCCGAAAATACCGTCAGCGCAGCAGAGCGGTGGAGCGTCAGGCGCCACACCGGATGGTCGGATTTCACTCAATGGTCGGGGGCGGCTGAGTTTCAAGGCCGATGAGACAACTCTGGAGTTTTGCTATCAGGCAGGTGAAGGCATTGATATCCGTGCGGCAACCGTACGCTTGCCAGTACCTTCCCTCGACGCTGTAACGGATGCCGCACTGGATCCCTCACTGAAGAGAGTCATTGCACGGATTGCGCCTTATCCGGGCATGGCTTGCGGTGACAAGCTATTGCTGCACTGGGAAGGGCTGGATATTGATGGTTTCGCTTATCAGCACGAGGTGTCCCGCTTCGTCAGTGAAGATCAAGTAGGCAAGGACGTTGTATTCGTCATCAAGGGTGTTCACGTCGCAGCGCTGGATGGCGGATCACTGGAAATCTACTGGACGCTTTACAGTGCGACGTGCGCTGAACCTGCTGTTTCGGAACGTGTGCAAATGGATGTCGGGGATGTTCGGACTCATTTGCTTGCGCCTTGCGTCGACGACACGGTCGGCGGTGTTCTGGATCCCGAAAGATTCCCCGACGGTGCACGGGTCAGCCTGCAGCCATACGCACGGATGGCAGAAGGCGATCGAGTCCTGCTGAGCTGGCAAGGTGCGCCGAACAATGGATTTGACGATGCGTTGACCGTTGCGGCCTATGCGGTGGGGGAAGCACTGTCGTTCTGGCTCCCGCCTGAATGTTTCGTTGCGCACCTTGGCAGTGAGGCGATCGTCCGATATCGGGTTGAATCGAAAGGCGGCGAAGCGCGCGACTCCGAGTCCGCGAAAGTGGTTATCGCGTCGCTGATTCGCGGAAGATTGGCTGCGCCGGACGTATTGGAGGCTCAAGACGGCATTCTGGATATAGCGGATTCTACAGACGGTATTACCGTGGTGATCGGCAATGCTCAGGCACAGGCAGGAGAGTTGGTCTATCTGAAGTGCGATGGAGATTTCTTCAATCACCGCGACGATAGGGAAATCACCCGCGACTCGGCGGGACAGCCGCTGGTGTTTATCGTCCCTCATCGTTTTTGGCGTGAGCATCAGGGGTCGACAGTGCGCATCGCCTATTCGGTGGAGCGAACGGACGATGTCAGTCAGGCATCCGAGGTGACGCAGGTGCACGTGGAGTAACGTTCTGTGCTTCCGGCGCCCTATGCGCCGGAAGTCTGATCTTCACTTCAGCGCTGGTTTTGGTTTTTCAGGCGGTGTGCGGCATCCAGCAACAAGCGTTCTGTCGCGTTGAAGCCTAGGCATCCATCGGTAATGGAGACGCCGTATTGCAGCGATGGCTTCAGTGGTTGGCAACCTTCGAACAGGTGTGACTCGATCATCATGCCAATCAGCGAATGATCGCCCCGCAGGCGTTGCTCCAGCACATCGTTGAAGACGGCCGGTTGGCGCAGAGGGTCTTTGCCGCTGTTGGCGTGACTGCAATCAACCATGATCCGGCTCGGGATTTTCAGTCGGGCGAGCTCGGCGCTGATTTTTTCGACGCTGTTTCGATCGTAATTAGGGCCCTGATGGCCACCACGCAGCACCAAGTGGGTGTCCGGGTTGCCGGTTGACTGAATGATTGCCGGATGACCTTGGCTGTCGACACCGAAATGCCTGTGTGGATGGGCTGCCGAACGCATTGCATCGACTGCGATGGCCACGCCACCGTCGGTACCATTTTTGAAGCCGACGGGCATGTTCAATCCGCTGGCCATCTCGCGGTGAATCTGGGATTCGGTTGTACGGGCGCCGATGGCAACCCAGCTCAACAGGTCATCGAAGTAACCGGCAGCCATGGGTTGCAGCAGTTCGGTAGCAACGGGGAGGCCCAGGTGGATCATTCCCAGCATCAGTTCACGGGACAGCGTCAGGCCGGCCGCCATGTCGTCACTGCCATCAAGGTGGGGGTCGTATGCCAGGCCTTTCCAGCCAACCGTCGTTCGCGGTTTTTCGACATAGGCGCGCATGACCAGCAGCATTTCATCACTGACTTGGTCGGCGAGTCGGGCGAGTTTGCCGGCGTATTCGAGGGCGGATTTTGGGTCATGGATCGAGCAAGGACCAACGATCACCAGCAGGCGTGGGTCTTGTCCATCGAGAATCGCCCGAACCGCCTGGCGGTGGGCGGCGACCTGCAGGGTCAGGGCATTGCTCAGGGGCAATTGCTGCTTGAGTTGCAGCGAACTCGGCAGACGTAGCGTCAGTGCCTCGTTGGCGCAGTTGAGGGTAGACAGTGGCAAAGCAGAAACGGAGGAGTTCATATTCGGTCTTCCTGGGCTGGAGGCGGGGGCTTCCCGCGCACTCGGCCCTACTGGGGTGTTCGACAATTGGCCGTATGGGCTGCGTGTGTGTGCTTGCCACCTGTGGGTGACCGATCGGAGGCGGCAGGCTGTCCCGAGCGGAGGCTGGTAAATCGCCAGGCGGAAAAAATGTCGTAACGGTAATAAGTGGCGTAGTTCATTGGGTGATTCCTCAAATTGTCTGGAGTGTTGCTAAAAAGTTTGGGCCTGAAAAAACAAAACCCCCGGTCGGGAGGCCGACCGGGGGTTGAGAATTCTCTGGTGGCGACCCGTTTTTATGGGCGCCGTGTGGGTATCAGGCGCGCCAGTGGCTAAACCAATACCCAAAATAAAAGCTGGCAGGAGCGCAAACGTTATTCATACGCGCAGCCGCATCCGAGCGCAGGGCGCTGTCGGTACGAAGCTGTGATTGGGCGTTGAACATGATCTGTCTCCGATGAATGCGCCGAGCTTACTAGAGGCCGATACGCCACAGCAATCAGAAAATGCTATGGCATGCGCATTAATCTGCCTATCGCTTGAGTGCTGTGCACGGTGTGACACACTCTGTGCTTTGCCTCTATCCCAAGGACGCATCATGTCGACGCTGACCATGGCCGCAGCCCAGTCAATTTCCATTGCCGGTGACCTTGCCGCCAATATTGATCGCCACCTGCGCTTTATCGAAGTGGCGGCGGAGCAGGGCGTTGAATTGGTGGTATTTCCGGAGTTGTCGCTGACCGGGTATGAGGGCGAGGTAGCCGCTGCATTGGTGATTGATCCGCAAGATGGCGTGCTGCAACCGCTACGCGATCTTGCTCGAGAGCTTGGTGTTACGGCTGTCGTGGGGATGCCGATTCGATTGACGCCACGTTCAGCGGTGGTGATAGGCGCGCTGGTGTTAGGCGCAGACGGCTCGCTCAGTGTTTACAGCAAGCAACACTTGCATGCGGGGGAGGAGCTGATTTTTGCACCTGGAAACGGCGGGGCCAACGTGAAAATTGGCAGCGATACCGTTGCGCTGGCAGTCTGCGCGGACTTTTCCCACGCCAGCCACGCAGCGAACGCCTGCGCCCTAGGGGGCAACGTTTATGCTGCCGGGGTATTAATCGGAGAAGCAGGTTATGCGCCCGACACCGCACTGCTACAAGGCTACGCTCGCCGGCACTCAATGGCCGTACTGATGGCCAATCATGGCGGCCTTACCGGCGGCTGGCAGTCGGCAGGGCGCAGTGCGATCTGGTCCGAGGATGGTGCGCTGATTGTATCGGCCCCAGGCTCCGGAGATTGCCTGGTGGTCGCCCGCAGAATCGAAGGTGCATGGCAGGGTGAAGTACTTGCCGTAGTACGAGCGGTATGACATTTCAGCTGCGTCGCACATCGCCTGAGGATTTGGCATTCGCCAGGTCGCTCACCTGTCAGAACATGCTGCGTTATTACATTCAGCATGATTTGTTGTGGCAGGACGACGCGTTTGATGTCGCGTGGTCTGGACGAGAGAGTTGGTTGATCTGTCGCGATGAAGTGGCGATCGGTTTTTTCAGTCTCAGTCGGGATGCTCGTGCCTTGTATATCCGAGAACTGCAGATAGCTGAGGCGTTTCAGGGGCAGGGGGCAGGTTCCTGGGCAATTGATCAGGTTATCGAGATAGCCAGCAAGGAAAGACGTCCGGCACTGCGTCTCACTGTCTTTGAAAATAATCCGGCAAAAAATTTGTATCAGAGAAAAGGACTACAGCTTCAAGGTAAAGATGAGTGTTTCTTGCGCATGGAACTCGATTTAAGAACACCTGTGCTCTGAAACCCACGGCTGGCAAGCTCTGAAAGATGAATTGAAACTTTTTAAATGCGGCTTTCTGCTAGGTCTGTCTGGCACTTTTTGCTAAGGTGTCCGGCATCCCAATAAGACCATATCGCGAGGTGTCTGCTTGATTAGGGTGCTAGTGGTCGATGACCATGATCTCGTTCGTACAGGCATTACACGTATGCTGGCCGATATCGATGGCCTGCAAGTGGTCGGTCAGGCCGAGTCCGGGGAAGAGTCCCTGATCAAGGCGCGTGAGTTGAAACCCGATGTCGTCCTGATGGATGTCAAGATGCCTGGCATCGGTGGCCTGGAAGCGACGCGCAAACTGTTGCGCAGTCATCCGGACATCAAAGTGGTTGCCGTGACGGTTTGTGAGGAAGACCCATTCCCTACAAGGTTGCTGCAGGCCGGAGCCGCCGGCTATCTGACCAAGGGCGCGGGGCTGCCGGAAATGGTTCAGGCCATTCGCCTGGTATTCGCTGGTCAGCGTTACATCAGTCCGCAGATTGCTCAACAGTTGGCAATCAAGTCCTTTCAACCGACCAACGATTCGCCGTTCGATGCCTTGTCCGAACGGGAGATTCAAATCGCCTTGATGATTGTCGGCTGTCAGAAAGTCCAGATCATTTCCGACAAGTTGTGCCTGTCCCCGAAAACCGTGAACACCTACCGCTACCGTATTTTCGAGAAGCTTTCGATCAGTAGCGATGTCGAGTTGACGCTTTTAGCGGTTCGCCATGGCATGGTCGATGCCAGCGCCTGATCATGACTGAAACATTTGATTCCGGCGCTTTTCTGTCGACTGTCAGTGGGCGCCCCGGCGTCTATCGGATGTTCGACAGCGATGCGCGTCTGCTGTACGTCGGCAAGGCCAAGAACCTCAAAAAACGCTTGGCCAGCTATTTCCGCAAGACTGGCCTGGCACCGAAGACCGCCGCATTGGTGGGGCGCATAGCGCAGGTCGAAACGACCATCACCGCCAACGAAACCGAAGCGCTGCTGCTTGAGCAAACGCTGATCAAGGAATGGCGCCCGCCGTACAACATTCTGTTGCGCGACGATAAGTCCTACCCTTACGTCTTTCTGTCTGACGGCCAGTTTCCGCGTCTGAGCATCCATCGCGGGGCAAAAAAGGCCAAGGGCAAGTACTTTGGTCCATATCCGAGCGCCGGGGCCATTCGTGAAAGTCTCAGTTTGCTGCAAAAGACGTTTTTCGTTCGTCAGTGCGAAGACAGTTACTACAAAAACCGCACACGCCCGTGCCTGCAATATCAGATCAAGCGTTGCAA
Source organism: Pseudomonas sp. PB103 (assembly GCF_009764635.1). NCBI lineage: Bacteria > Pseudomonadati > Pseudomonadota > Gammaproteobacteria > Pseudomonadales > Pseudomonadaceae > Pseudomonas > Pseudomonas sp. PB103. The sequence continues at coordinate 75,952 of NZ_RWIL01000157.1, forward strand.
GGCGCCCTGTGTCGGCCTGGTCGAGCCTGAGGTTTATGCCGAGGATGTGCGGCACTCGGTGATGTTTCTCGAGGGGCGCAGCCATGCCCTGACCAATGAACTGTCCACGGCAATGGAGGAGGCGGCGATCAATCTCGAGTTCGAACGCGCCGCCGAGTTGCGTGATCAGATTGCATTGCTGCGTCGCGTGCAGGATCAGCAGAGCATGGAGGGCGGTACGGGCGATATCGATGTCATTGCAGCCTTCGTCAATCCGGGCGGCGCTTGCGTACATTTGATCAGTGTTCGTGGCGGACGCGTGCTGGGCAGCAAGAACTTCTTCCCGCAAGTGGGGATTGAAGAGGACGTCTCTGAAGTCATGGCGGCCTTCCTCGGCCAATACTTCATCAGCAGCCCGGAGCGCGATCTGCCGAGCGAATTGATCGTCAACGTGGTGCACGAAGACTTCCCGGCGCTGATCGAGGCGATTCATGAACTGCGTGGCCGCGAACTGGCTATCAGTCATCGGGTGCGCGGGACGCGAGCGCGCTGGCAGCAACTGGCGGTCACCAACGCTGAACAGGCTTTGGGCGCGCGCCTGGCCAACCGTCAACACACCGCTGCGCGTTTTGACGCGCTGGCTGAAGTGCTGAACCTGGATGAGCCACCGCAGCGCCTGGAGTGTTACGACATCAGTCACTCCAGCGGCGAAGCGACAGTCGCCTCCTGCGTGGTATTTGGCCCGGAAGGCGCGATCAAATCGGATTACCGGCGGTATAACATCGAAGGTGTCACGGCAGGTGATGACTATGCCGCCATGCACCAGGCGTTGACACGACGCTTCAGCAAGCTGAAGGAAGGCGAGGGCAAGTTGCCGGACATTCTGTTGGTGGACGGTGGCAAGGGCCAGCTTTCGATGGCGCGTGACGTGCTCAATGAACTGGCCGTCCCCGATCTGATTCTGCTCGGGGTGGCGAAGGGCGCAACGCGAAAGGCGGGCTTCGAAACGTTGTATCTGAATGATGCGGCGCACGAGTTCACCTTGCGTGGTGATTCGCCGGCATTGCACCTGATTCAGCAGATCCGTGACGAAGCCCACCGTTTCGCAATCACGGGACACCGCGCCCGCCGTGGCAAAACCCGGCGAACCTCAACGCTGGAAGGCGTTGCGGGAGTCGGGCCGACACGGCGCCGCGACTTGCTAAAACATTTTGGTGGATTGCAGGAACTGTCTCGTGCAAGCATCGAAGAGATCGCCAAAGCCCCGGGGATCAGTAAAAAGCTCGCAGAGTCGATTTATGCGAACCTGCATAGCGAGTAGAATGCCCCCTCACCTCGTAGCCAGTTGTGCCGATGAATATCCCTAATCTGATTACCGTTCTACGCGTCCTGCTCATCCCGATCTTCATTTTGCTGTTCTATCTGCCTTACCAGTGGAGTTACATGGCCTCCGCCTCGGTGTTTGCCTTCGCGGCAGCGACGGACTGGCTGGATGGTTATCTGGCCCGCCGCCTGGAGCAGAGCACGCCGTTTGGCGCGTTCCTTGATCCGGTGGCCGACAAGCTCATGGTGGCGGTGGCGCTGGTGTTGCTGGTGCAAGAGCACGGCAATCTCTGGCTCACGCTGCCAGCCGCCGTGATCATCGGTCGCGAGATCGTGGTGTCGGCGTTGCGCGAATGGATGGCCGAACTCGGTGCTCGCGCCCATGTCGCTGTTTCCAACCTCGGCAAATGGAAAACCGCGGCGCAAATGCTTGCGCTGGTTATCCTGTTGGCGAATCCGCGTGACTTCAGTTTCTGGGTCGTTCTGGGTTATGCCTTGCTGATGGTGTCTGCAGGCCTGACGCTGTGGTCGATGGTTCAATACCTTCGCGCGGCCTGGCCGCATCTGAAGACTGATGTCGAAAAGAAATAAAACTTTTTTGAATCAAGGGGTTGACGGAGCTTCTTAATTCTATAGAATGCGCATCACCAAGCGGGAATAGCTCAGTTGGTAGAGCACGACCTTGCCAAGGTCGGGGTCGCGAGTTCGAGTCTCGTTTCCCGCTCCAAGTTTAAAACGCGTTTGTTGTTGTGCTACTGATAACAGACGTTTTGAGGCCGAGTAGCAAAATGGTTATGCAGTGGATTGCAAATCCACCTACGCCGGTTCGATTCCGACCTCGGCCTCCACTATAAACAAGCTCCGTAGATCCATGATTTACGGAGCTTTTTTATTTCCATTGTGTCGAAAGATTTAGTCTTGAAAACGGCCATTGCGAACTTGCTTCAGCGGGAAGTGATGTATATATTTCCCGCTCTGCTGCTCAAGCCTGCCTCCTGTCAGGTCGCGACTTGAGCAATGCAGCGGTAACACCGCGCTACCGCCCGAATGGCGAAACTGGTAGACGCATGGGACTTAAAATCCCCCGCTCGTAAGGGCGTGCCGGTTCGATTCCGGCTTCGGGCACCATCTTAAATCAAGGGTTTGCGGGCGAAAGCTGATGCAAGCCCTTGTTTGTTTCCGCTCGGCTATTTTGATGTGGGTGCGCAATTCACTTGGCAGGCATTACTTTTTGCCTCTCGATCGTGGACGTACTGCTTGGTCGTCGGCGCGCCGCATCAAAACTTTTTCACCCTCTCTACAGTTGATGCCAATCGCGCGTCATCTTTTGCCAGGACTAAGGCTGCATCAAGGATGAAAATATTAATCGCCGCGTCATTAGCGCTGATAACACTGGTTCAACCCTCATTGTCCTTCGGGGATACGGCCAATGGCAAAGCGCTCTATTCGCAGAGATGTGCCATGTGCCATGGAGCCGAGATCAAAGGAACCGGCCCGCTGGCCAATAAAAGCAATCCGCCTACGCCTGACCTGACCACTTCTGCCTTCAAGAAGCGACTCAGTGATTATCCAGGCGTCATCGTGTCATCGATCATACTTCGCCCCAATGGGGACTTGATCCCCAAAACGTTGCGAGAGAATGGTGTAAAGCTGGCGCCCCATGCTTGGACTGTCAATGATCTACGAGATCTGAATCAATACATGAGAGGCGTGATTGTTAAGTAGGTCAAGTTACGTAGAGAGCGCAGACTCGCGTGAACACGATCGGAAACAAACAAGTTAAAAATTGTCAGGGAACAACTAAAGCAAATGGGCCGATTTTATCGGCCCATTTTTTATGCAGGTTTAAACGTACGCTTGCCGGGCAAAGCCACGAGGCAAGCGTTGCCGTCCGGCCATCGCGGCCAGCCGTTCAGTCCACTCCGCGCGCCAGTTGACGGCGTGGTGCGTGGTTTTTGCCTGACGGGCGACACGGCGTGCGTTGTTGCGTTGATCTTTTCGCGCTTGTTTGTAGGCATCGGTGTTGCGGCAGCTGCGGCATTTCACGCGATTGAGTTCGCGACTGGCAGTGAGGTGTTTGCCCTTATGGCCACAGGCCAGATGCCCGTCGACGTTGAAATGGATAACCATGAACTGTCTCCTTCGTGACGTGTACAAAGTTATGACAACTGACAGCCATGACTGTTCGGCAGACGAAATATCGGCAAAAAAACACCCGCATGCGGGCGGGCGTTAAAGGGAATCACTAAAGGAGTGAATTCACTGTGGACTTGCCCCTACAAAACCGGACACCAACTCCCCGTTAAATTGATGCAGCTGCCAAGCGCCTGAACTCCCTCGGTGAGCGATAGTTCAAAGCGCTGTGCGGATGCTGCTCGTTGTAATGCTCAA